>DCVC01000197.1:9887-16187 GCA_002328625.1 Bacteroidales bacterium UBA2198 | reverse complement strand
AATCTGTTTCATTCTGTTCTTTGTGTAAACATATGGTATCCCATCCGGTCCGGCATGAACACATTCGGCAGGTATTTGAATGACATCCTTGAATGTATTGATAATCACCTTATTGCTTGTTGTCATTGATGGCCGTAACGCAGGATCCGACCCTTCAATTTTGACCATCACCTCAAATACTTTGGAATCGGAATTAGGTAATTTTTCTCCGATATTTGCAATAGTCATTATCTTACCTGTATACGTCTTTTCGGGGAAAGCATCAACAGTAATGATGACCTCCTGTCCTTGCATTACCTTACTTATTTCAATCTCGCTAATAAAAATTTTTGAAAGCATGGAAGAAAGATCAGGAAGTGTAGCGACAACCCTGTCAAATATATTAATTAATGATCCTGCTTTTATTTTATTTCCGCGCCGGTCTCTTTTGTATATGACCATACCCGGAGCAGGAGCCCTAATTTCAAATCCTGCAATAACCTCCCCGAGGTCACTTACTCTTCTGGATACTCTCGAGAGCCACATGTTTTGATTGATGATATCTCTTTCAGCCTGTGCGACTCTCAGGATATAGCTTCTTTCCTTCTGTTCGAGAATTCTTTGCTGTTTGTCAAGCTCAATTTCAGCCTGCCTGATAACTGTCGGGGGTTCGAATTTTGAGTTTCGAAGTGTAATCTCGGCTTCCTCAACCAGATGTATCTGATTCCGCAGATCATCTCTTAAACCTGACAGGGTAACAGCAGTGTCAAGTTTTCTCATTTCAACATTTGTCCGGAACGTGGCGAGTCTTTCAAGCTGAGTTTTCAGATCGTTGTCAAATTCAGTCCTGTCAAGAGTTGCTATGAAATCACCCTCTTTTACTTCTGTCCCTTCCGGCACCATGTCTGTTATCCTGATGTTCGTGGCGCGAACATCCCGCCGGGTTTCAATCGACGGTGCTTTGATGTCGATTGAATTTTCAGGGAGTAACTCCCCTGACACTGAGATGGATATCTCAAATTCCCCTTTGACTGCTTCCGCAAATAAAGAATTATCACTTCTTGCTGATGTCAGCTTATTAAAAACTATCAAAGCAATAATCGTAACTACAACAACAATTCCTGTTATAATAAGTGTTCGTTTCATTGAATGTTTTGTGTCTTCTTTAATATCATAACCAAGAAAACGCTGTGAAATTATTAAATATTAAAGTCTTTGCACGCTTACTTATTGTTTTTTAACAAGATTTAACAAAGGCAGAATTCCGGATAAGATGACTTCATTATTTGCTCATCGCCGGGAAAAGGATTCAATAAGCATAAGTAAATCAATGATTTTCAGGACAGGTTTTCAGGGTCAGAAATAGAGATCCCTGAAATTTTTCAGGTGATCTGCAGTTTGTCTTACAATTCGCTGAACAGCAAGACCGTGAGCTATATCAGGAACAAATGAGTCAGTTTCATTATCTGTCAGAAATACGTAATGAGCATGAACCATTGATCTAAGCCAGCCTGGAGGTACATGCCCCGAGGGGAAAGTACTTGACGGCTTAAAGTTGCTGCCGGTCATTATTCTGTTCCAAATTCCCGTTGATTCAAGAAAATATTCGAAAAAATCAGACGAGGCGGTTGAGTATCTGATAGCTCCGTTTTCAGCATAAATTTCGAGCGAAATCAGATCACCGCTACCCGAACTGATGCGACTTGCAGAAATGATGCCTGTTGCTCTGCTCGATCTGTCAATTATTGTGATCAGACTGAAAAGATCAGAGCCGGCAGAAACATCTTCGTATCTGCCAGCCTGCAATGCACCCGTAATCTGTAAATCTTCTCCAAGAAAAGCTATCAGCAGGCTGATAACATGTGAACCAAGGTCAGCCATGGCTCCTCCATCCGGTGCAGGCGTCAGCCGATTGGCCCTTTTTCCCCGGTAACCTTTTTGTAAATAATCACCATGATAGTATTTCAGATCAAAATGAAGAGGTCTGCCAAGAACACCAGATTTCCAGAATTTCAAAGCTTCCCTTACAGGTGCGGATAACAGATATTGAAACCCAACCTGTATTCTTATTCCCCTGTGTTCGTTAACCAACTGAACTATTCCTTTCTCTTCGTCCGGAGTTGAACATACCGGTTTTTCGAGGTAAATACGCTTTACAGCCTGCATTTCACAAGCCGCCCTGAAATGTTCATAATGTACATTATTGGGAACAAGAATGTAGACTGTGTCAATTATTTCACTGGAAAAGAATTCTCCGGATGTGACTGATTTCCTGAAGCCGTATTTTTCTGCAAATGAATCCCTGCTTTCTTTGGTTGCAGAACTGACTGCCTCCAGTTCTGCTTCAGGGGCGTCATTGTAATAATAACGCAACGAACCGAGAGCGTAAGCATGTGCACGGGCAATACCTCCTGCTCCGATAAAACCTGCAACGATTTTATCCTTGTTCATCATACTATGATATTAATGTCCTGTTCCAGGGCTGGTTACAAGAACATATAGACTATAATAGCCCTCGCTTTTTCAGCAATGGGACCTTGGACGGATCCTGTCCCCTGAATTTACGATATTGTATCATCCCCTCATCGTTGCCTCCTTCTGTAAGTACATGCCTCCTGAAACGGGCTGCAATTTCTTTGTTATAAATATCGCCCGAATCAACAAAAGCCTGGAAAGCATCAGTGTCGAGAACAGCTGCCCAGAGGTAGACATAATAACCTGCTGCATAGCCGCCAATAATATGACTGAAATAGGTGGTTCTGTACCTGGGGATAATTTCGTCTATGAGTTTTATCCTGTCCATCGACTCTTTTTCAAACGTAAGCACGTCAACCTGTTTCGGTTCCCTGATGCTATGCCAGTCAATATCAAGAACTGATGCTGCAATATATTCAACTGTATTGAATGCCTCGTTGAACACAGATGCTTTTTGCATTCTCTGGATAAGCTCATCGGGGATGACCTCCCCTGTTTTGTAATGTTTGGCATATACTTTCAGTACTTCCGGTTCACCAGCCCAGTTCTCCATCACCTGTGAAGGTAACTCAACCATATCTCTGGGAAGGTTTCCGGCTATCCTGTCATATTTACCATCAGTGAAGAGGCCATGAAGGGCATGTCCGAATTCATGAAAAAGTGTCTGGGTCTCATCCCATGAAAGCAAGGCTGGAGTGTCGCCTGAAGGTCTTGTGAAATTTGTAACAATTGTTACAACCGGATATATCTTCTTACCGTCTTCATAGGTCTGGCTGCGGAATCTTCCACACCATGCGCCTGAGTTTTTGCCAGGGCGTGGATGATAATCGAGATATAATACTCCAACATGTGAGCCATCCGCTTCCTTTACTTCAAATACTTCAACTTCAGGATGATAAATCGGGGCATCAGGAATCCTTGTAAATGTTATCCCAAATAACTTATTGGCAACATGGAACATACCATCCCTTACATTGGAGAGTACAAAATATGGTTTCATCTCAGACTCATCGAGATCATATTTTAGTTTTTTGAGTTTTTCCGCATAATACCACCAATCCGATGAAGCAAGCTTGAAATTGTCTCCTTCCCGGTTTATAAGCTTCTGCATTTCATCACGGTCCTTTTTTGCAATTGCCATTGCAGGTAACATCAACTCATTGAGAAACTCAGAAACAGCTTGTGGAGTTTTAGCCATGTTGTTTTCAATAATATAATCTGCAAAGGTCTCATAACCCAGTAGTTTTGCTTTTTCCACCCTGAGGTTCAGTATCTTAAGTATAATATCCTTATTGTCATATTCATTGTTGTTGTTACCCCTCATAAAATAACCGCGGTAAAGCTTTTCACGTAGTTCCCTGTTGCTGGCGTAAGTGAGGAAGGGTAGTAAACTGGGTTTCTGAAGAGTGAAAACCCACTTCCCTTCCAATCCGGAAGCCTTTGCAGTTTCGGCTGCTGCATCAATTGCTTCTTTTGACAGGCCTTCTAGGTCTTCCAATTTTTCGACTACAAGCTTGAAATTGACATTTGTTTCTGCCAGGTGGTTCTCGGTGAATTTAATCTGGTTAACTGAAAGCTCCTGATTAATTTTTCGAAGTTTTTCTTTATCTGCTTCACTGAGATTAGCCCCGTTACGTATAAAATCGCTGTAATATTTTTCAATGGTTCTTATCTGCTCAGGATCGAGATCGCTGTTCAGACGAGCTTCATAGACTGCCTTGATCCTCTGAAACAACTTGTCATTAAGGGAAATATTATCTCTGTGCCGGGTAGTTAGCGGAGATATTTTACGGTTGAGGGCCTGCATTGCCGGATTTGTATTGGCTGAATTAAGGCTGCCGAAAACCGAACTGACTTTCCTTAGCTGTTTGCCCGATTTATCAAAGGCAAGAATGGTATTATCAAATGAAGGTGCATCCGGATTGTTAACAATAGCATCAATTTCTGCATTTTGTTCAGCAATTCCCCTTTCAACGGCCGGAAGAAAGTGAGTTGTATCAATCAGATCAAAAGGAGGTACCTGGAATGGGGTTTTATATTCGCTGAAGAACGGATTCACAGCTTTTTTGTCGGTTTGTTTGCATGATAATAATGCAACAATGAATGTCAGCAGGATTAACAGGATATTTCTCATGTTCGAAAATTTAGAGTTTAAAATGATACTTTTCAAATCCCGAAAATAGTAAAATAGATTGCAGGAAAAAAAAGCAGTGCATAAAAAACATAAATATATGTACAGAATAATTTCATAAATTGTAATCATTAATTCTAACCTGATTAATTCCTAAACATGAATTTTTCAGGCTAATCTGTTAATGATGAAAACATTAATTTTGTCTGCTTTGTGCATTTTTATTCCAGTAATACCTCCTTCTTTTTCACAGGTATGCGATAAGACCATACTGGTAAAAGGTATGAATTTCATTGAAACAATGACTTATTCTCCTGAAGAAGATGCAAGAATACTCGAACTTTGCAAGGATCTGCGCGTTGCAGACGTCTCTGATGGACTTGATATGGCCGGACTGCCTGGCATTGGTCTTGTTAATCCGGTAATTAATGCTGATTGGATTGATCTTAAGGTTTTTAAGCATGTTTTCAGGGGAATTGCGCTAACGAAAGCCCTGGAAGACCCCTTGATAAAACAGTGAAATAATGGCTTACCATATCATTGATTATTTCTTTGTTGTGTTCCATTCTTCGCTGATCCTGTTTAACCTGTTCGGATGGATCTGGAGAAGAACCAGGATATATAACCTGATTATTCTTCTATTAACCGGGGCTTCATGGCTCTTTCTGGGTCTGATTGTAGGTACATTGGGATATTGCCCCCTGACTGACTGGCATTTCAGAATCCTGGATAAACTCGGAGTAACCGGTCTGCCAAATTCTTATGTAAAATATCTGACAGACAGGACACTAGGATTGAATATGGAAGCTTCGGTTATTGATAAAATAACCCTGACCGCATTCCTTTTAGCTTTGGCATTTTCTTTATTCTTTAATGTCAGGGATTTAATGAAGGGGAAAAGAATCTTGCAGTGACATTCCATCTGATGTCTCTGAAACACCTCTGCAGGATAAATAATTATACATCCGTGTTTAACACAACATTAACGCGTCATTAACTTAATTATTCAGATAAAGTGTAACATTTGCATAAAATTGGCGTCTTTATATTGATATAACCTAAAACTAAAAAATCATGGATCACGTTGTCTATCTTGATGCCAAAGCCAGGGAACTGGAGAACCTGATTAATGGCAATAAATCAATGATTGTCCGTGGAGCTGCCGGAAGAAAACTTCCTTACGGCAGGGTAAAAGAGGGTGATGTCTTGTATTTTATTAATAACAATAGTGATGGTAAAATAAGAGCCAGAGGAGTAGTCAGGTCTGTATATGATTCCGGTAAACTATCAGTGGAAGAGTCATTTGAGATGATTATCAGGCATCAGGACAGGCTCCAGCTGCCTGACAGGCAGTTTGAGAAGCTGGCAGGCAAAAGGTACCTTGTTCTGATTGGACTGAATGATGTCGAAAAGCTGGATCCTTTCCGTTTCGACAGAAGTTCTTTTACTAATATGGATGACTGGTTCCCTGTCGGCAACGTTGAAAAGTATATTGTAAACCACCTGTCCAAAATTGCCTGAACGGAAAGCAGACTTAATCCAGATTCTTTCTTAAAACATTGATTTATAATCATAAAGATCTACATTAACTTATTAATTGCAGAAAAATATTTAATTTTGAATAGTTTGTTAAATATTTATCTGCATCCCATGAATAGATCTTTAAAAATACTTCCTGTTATCCTTCTGGTTTTCACTTGTAATTACAGATTATA
>DCVC01000197.1:7848-9824 GCA_002328625.1 Bacteroidales bacterium UBA2198 | reverse complement strand
CACAAGACTATAAACCAAAAGGTGTTTCATTGGTAATGATCTCACCGAATTCGGTTAAAGCACTTAATTACTCTGAGCTTGGTTATTCAGATATGGGTGACAGCTATGAGGAAATGAAAATACGTGCAGCTGATAAGAGTTTTAACTTTCAGTATTTATACGATGGTGATGAACAGAAAGCTGCCCTGGCTTATGGACCTGTTGCCACACCACATTGTTTTGTTTTTGACAGAAACAGGATACTAAAATATGTCGGGCGTATTGATGGGTCTGAAAAGCCCGGGACCGGAAAAGGTGAAGATCTGAGGAATGCAATTGATACTGTGTTGACAGGAGCCACTGTTAAAAATCCGGTTACAAAAGTGTTTGGCTGTTCGGTTAAATGGGCATGGAAAGATGAATATACCCGGCGACTTTATAAACAGTGGGTTGAATTGCCTGTTACTCTCGAAGAGATTGATGCTAATGGATTAAAAGAGTTAATTAAGAATGCTGAATCAGATAAGTTAAGATTGATAAATATCTGGGCAACCTGGTGCGGCCCCTGCATTACAGAGTTCCCGGAATTGATAATAATTGATCGCATGTATCGTGGAAGGCAGTTTGAATTTATTTCTATAAGTGCCGACAAGCAGGCAAGAAAACCTGATGCACTGAAATTCCTTCAGAAACAACAGGCTTCAAATAAAAATTATATATTTAATGACGATGATGTTTATAAACTGATTGAAACAGTTGGTTCAGGATGGCAGGGTGCGTTACCCTTTACTTTACTGGTTGAACCGGGTGGAAAGATCATTTACAGAAAGCAGGACATGATTAACCCTGATGAGATGAAAAAACTGATAGTTGAAAATAAATATATTGGCAGATATTACTAAGTAAAATGAAAACATGAAAAAACATCTGAGCAGGCGTAATTTTTTTAAATCTGGAAGCATAATTGCTGCCGGAATTGCCTTTGCCCCTGATATTGTAAAAACTATTGGTGACAATACAGGTGGTTATCGGATCAGGCTTGGTGCTCCTGTTCCCGTTAGTTTTACCGATCCGGTGGAATGGGTAAAGGCTGTTAAATCATTGGGATACAGTGCTGCTTATTGTCCGGTTTCGCCCGGTGCCCCGTTGGAGCTGATAAAAGCTTTCAGAAATGAATCGGAGAAGAATGATATTCTGATTGCCGAGGTGGGAGTATGGAATAATATGCTTGATCCTGTTGAATCAAAACGTACAGATGCTGTCGGAAAGAATATTTCATCGCTTCAGTTAGCCGACGAAATAGGCGCAAAGTGCTGTGTTAATATTTCCGGAGCAAGAGGTGAGATATGGGATGGACCCTATGCGAAAAATTACAGTAAAGAGACTTTCGACCTTATTGTTGAAACTGTCAGGTATATAATTGACCAGGCCCGGCCTAAAAATACTTTTTATACACTTGAACCGATGCCTTATATGCTTCCTGATTCTCCCGATACATATCTTGAGTTAATAGAAGCCATTGACCGTAAGCAGTTTGCCGTTCACCTCGATCCTGTGAATATGATCTCGAGCCCTCAGAAATATTTTAATAATGCTGCATTTATTAAGGAATGTTTTGCAAAGCTGGGTCCATACATTAAGTCTATTCACGCAAAAGACATTACCATTTTACCCGAACTGACTCTTCACCTTGAAGAACGCCGCCCAGGTCTGGGTTCTCTTGATTATGCGGTTTTCTTACAGGAAACGAGGAAGCTGAAAAATATCCCATTCATGCTGGAACATCTTAATAGCCAGGAAGAATATTTACTTGCTGCAGCTTATGTGCGTGAAGTCGGAGCGAAGAACGGCATTTTTTTCTAACTTTCAACACCCTGATGCCAGGTAAGCAAAGAAGCAAAATTCCCGGGATCAGAAAGCTCCTTTTTGAATAAACGGCGAACCAGTATAATCTGATCTTAAAAAAGTCAATTTTCAGAGAATTTTTTATCGTTTTA
>DCVC01000197.1:0-7801 GCA_002328625.1 Bacteroidales bacterium UBA2198 | reverse complement strand
AAACAAGAATGAAAATATTTTGTACATGTGGGTTCTCCCGCTTTTGCGGGACAAGCAATGTGAACTTTAAAATCAAAATTATTTACACATGAAAAGTAAAGGAAAAATAGCAGGAATTATGCTGGCACTACTGGTGACAGGCAGCTTTACTCTTTTGGCTCAGAGAGGGATGAGGGGTGCTATGGATAGTGTAAGGATGAGCAGACCCGGCAGAGGATCGGATTTAAGATCTGATGAAGACAGACAACGTGGTGCTGATTTAATCCGGATGAGAGGGATGAGACATTTTTACGGATTTTACAATGTGAATCCCTGGAGAAGAGGTATGTGGGATATGCCTTTTTACGGGATGAGGAGGGGTATGCCTCCAATGCCGTTTGGCAGAAATATTGACTCTTTAATGGTGGACCGGATTCGTCGTGAATGGAACAGACCGGACAGACCATATTTTGAAAGGGAGTGGATTGAAAGGCCTTATAGCGAAAGAATTCCCGGGCTGACAGATAAACAGAAGGAAGATATATCAGATTTAAGATTTAAACAACAGCAGGAGATGCAAAAATTCCGCGAAGAGATAACTGAAAAAATGAGAACACTGCGTGAATCTCACAGGAAAAAAATGATGGATATTCTTGATGAAGAACAGAAGAAATGGTTTGAGTCAGACATTAAAAATCCGTAATATTGCCTCCCTGCATGCATTGGCGAATCTCCTGAATATTTACTGCAATAGTGTATGAACTGTTGAGAAAAGTTTTTGGGAAATCATAAGTATCTGTCATTCTGCGCATATCAAAGTGGAGCAAAGAATCTTTTTCTTTATTGCCAGAGATATCTGGTTAATTCTGATTTTTTATAATTTTGATTAAGAATAAAATGGTAAATTAATAAGGCAACCTGTTCCCGGAAAGAAGCTGATCACTTATCAGAAACAATGAATAAAAAACTGAACGAACTGATACAATTATTTAACAGGGATATAAGACTTTTGTTAGGTATAAGCTTCGGTATTTTTTTGTTTATCCTGTTTTTTCAGCCTTTTCCGGTTGAAAGATTTGATTTCAACAACTTGTTATTGTTTGTAGCAGGATTCGGGGCAATTGTCTTTCTCTTTATGTTTTTGGTCAGGATTGTTTTTCCTGTGATCAGCAGAAAACGGAATAGTTTTAATAGAACATCATTTCCAAGTATCTACCTGGGAGGGTTTATTATTCTGGTTTTAAGTACGGTCGCTTTGGCTTTTTATCTAAGATATGTAGGAAAGGCAAGTATTTCATTTTATGTGGTTTTCAAAATATTCTTGATCTGTATGGCAGCTCCTCTGACATTAAGAATACTCGATTTAATCAGAGAATTAAAAAAAGAGAACGAATTGCTGACCTCAGAAAAGAAGACGATACAAAATCAGGTTGAAAAATATGAAGAAGATAATCTGAATAAATCTATCGAGTTTATTTCAGAAAACAAATCCGAAGTTCTTACACTCCTTGTTTCTGATATTGCTTTTATTAAATCAGCTGATAACTATGTGGAGATCGTTTATAAATCGGGTGATAATCTGAAGAAGAGCCTCATAAGGAATACTTTAAAGAATATTGAGTTACAGTTAAAAGAATATACGAATTTTATACGCTGTCACAGGATATGCGTTGTCAACAAACAATACATAGAAAAACTCAGTAAGAATTACAACAACCACTGGATTACCATAAGGGGATATAATGAAAAGATCCCTGTTTCGCGTCAGTTTCTGTTAAAGGTCAGAGAGGCACTTTAGCTACTCAGGGACGAATGCCATTCGCCAGAGTAGAATAACAATAGTCCCCGATCAGGTTGATTTATACCTTATTGGTGTAGTTTAATCCCTTTTTTTTGCTTTGATTATTACGCCGAAATAATTTTGCCGGGATTAAATTACCCTGGATTATGAATATTCTGTTGGTTTATCCTCAGTACCCCGACACATACTGGAGCTTTAAGCATGCTTTGAAATTCGTTTCGAAAAAATCAGCCAATATTCCGTTAGGTATTATTACAGTTGCTTCATTACTGCCTGATGACTGGAATAAGAAACTGACTGACCTGAACACCGCAAAGCTTAAGGATAAAGACATTTTATGGGCTGACTTTGTATTTATCAGTGCAATATCTGTACAATCTGCTTCGGTGAAACAGATTATAATGCGATGTAAACATTTTAAAACCAAAATAGTAGGAGGTGGTCCTCTTTTTACGGAAGAATTTGAATACTATCCTGAAATTGATCACCTTGTTTTGAATGAGGCAGAAATAACTCTTCCACTTCTTATTGAAGATCTTAAAAGCGGCAACCCTCAAAGGATTTACCGGTCGGACAAATTTGCTGATTTAACAAAATCACCATTACCTGATTATTCACTGATAAACATAGGTAAATACGCAACGGCCGGGATACAGTACTCACGAGGATGTCCCTTCGATTGTGAATTTTGTGACATAACAGCCCTTTTTGGACGCCGCGTGAGAACAAAAACACCTGAGCAGATCATATCAGAGCTGAACCAATTATTAGTGGCAGGATGGAAGGGAGGAGTATTTTTTGTTGATGATAATTTCATCGGACACAAGAAAAAACTGAAAACCGAGTTGTTACCTGCTATTATCTCGTGGATGGGAAAGAATAAACACCCGTTTACTTTCATAACAGAAGCTTCAATTAATCTGGCAGATGATAAAGACCTGATGGATCTGATGGCCAAAGCAGGTTTTGTAAAGGTTTTTGTGGGTATTGAAACCCCAGAAGAGAGTTGTCTGATGGAATGCAATAAGATCCAGAATAACAATCGCGGACTTGTTGAGAGTGTAAACAAAATCCAGCAGTATGGCATTGAAGTCATGGCCGGCTTTATTGTCGGATTTGACAACGATCCGCCAAATATCTTTCAGCGTCAGATTGAATTTATCCAGAAAAGCGGCATTATAACTGCAATGGTGGGGCTTCTGAATGCACCGCGGTTATCAAAACTATACCAACGTTTAAAAAATGAAGGCAGGTTGTCTTCTAAATTCACAGGCGATAACACTGATTATTCAATGAATTTTGTGCCTGTTATGGACAAAACTGAGTTACTAAAAGGATATAACAGGATCATTCGTGAAATATATTCCAGTAAGTCATACTATGAAAGAGTATTAAGTTTTTTAAAACAATATAACCCTTCATCCAGGGACCGGATAACATTTAATAAGATTATGGCCCTTATTAAATCAATCTTTTATATCGGAATTTTAAGAAAAAACAGGCGATACTACTGGAAGTTGCTGTTCTGGACCATTTTAAACAAACCAAAAATATTCCCCCTGGCGGTAACTTACAGTATTTACGGCTACCATTTCAGAAGAGTTTTCAGAAACATAACCTGATCCGTCCTGTTGAACCAGACAGGTAAGCGATTTGAGGTGGAAGTACTTTCCATCCTTATCGGAAGTATTCTTTTTTTCAGAACTCTAAGGGCTGTTTCAGAAGTTCAAATTCTTATACCGGATTATTTCAGTTGGAATTATAATTTTTATCTTTGATAGGATACCTTATCTTCTTTGCGAAAAAGAAGAAAGTCACAAAGCATCAGCATATGGATGACATAAAGGAAGAAATCTACTATGAAAAGAAGTGAAGTCAATTCAATTATTGAGAGCTCAAAGCAATTCCTCGCAGCACATCAGTTTCTGTTACCTGTATGGGCTTTCTGGCCTCCTGAGAATTGGAAAGGATCATATAACAGGTGTACAGAGATTATTGAAAACAAACTGGGCTGGGATATTACTGATTTCGGTGGTAACGATTTTGAGAAGAAAGGATTGTCGCTTTTTACTATACGTAATGGTAACTGGGCTAAACAAGACAAGTTGTATTGTGAGAAAATAATGATAGCAGGTGAAAATCAGGAAACCCCGTTGCATTTCCACTGGAATAAAACCGAAGACATCATTAACAGGGGTGGGGGCAACCTGGTATTTGAACTTTTCCATGCATTACCTGACGATAAGCTATCCAATGAACCTGTAAACATCAGTATTGACGGGATTATTACAACAATACAGGCCGGAGAACCCCTGATCTTAACCCCGGGAAGCAGTATTTGCCTTAAGTCACGGGTATATCACAGGTTTTATGGCCAGGAAGGATGCGGCAAAGTCCTTATCGGAGAAATCAGCATTGTCAATGATGATGAGAACGATAATTGCTTCTATGAACCTGTCGGACGCTTCCCCATAATTATCGAGGATGAGAAACCGGTTCACCTGCTGGTAAACGATTATGAAAAATATCTCTAACCAAATTCCTGCTTAAGAAATCTTCCATGCAAAGAAAAATACATGTATCAGGAGTTGGTTGCTGCCTTGTCGATTTTTTATATAATAACATTGATTTCAGCAGCAATGCAATTTGTAAATATTTATCCCGGGAAAGAGGTGATGGAGGGTTAATACCCGGACAACTGGTATTCAGGGAGGAATTTGAAAAATTCAGCAAAAGCAGCTTTGAATCATTCATTCAAAGTGTGACAGGTGAAAGACCTCCAGACAAGATAAATATTGGAGGACCATCAATAGTATCATTGATACATGTTGCTCAATTAACCGATAGAAATATATGTGATGTGAGATATTATGGACGTGGCGGAAATGATGATGCCGGGAAATACCTTCTTGATTCACTTGAGAAAACCCCTGTTATACTTGGTGATTACAAACTTATTGATAATCAAACGCCTTCAACTTTTGTTCTCTCCGATCCGAACTATGATAATGGAAATGGCGAAAGAATGTTCATAAATTCGATAGGAGCTGCATGGGATTTTCAGCCTGACGACCTTGACCATAACTTCTTTAACTCAGATATAGTTGTATTTGGCGGAACAGCTCTTGTTCCCGCTATCCATGACCATCTTACAAATCTTTTAAAAAAAGCCAGATCAAAAGGATGCATAACAATCGTAAATACAGTTTTTGATTTCAGGAACGAAAAAAGTAATCCTGAGAAAAGATGGCCTTTGGGAGAGAGTTATGATAGCTACAGAAATATTGATTTGTTGATAACTGACCGGGAAGAAGCATTAAGACTGAGCGGTGAAACTACCGTCAGTGGTGCGATAAGGTTTTTCCTCGATAATGGTACCTCGTCTTTTGTTATTACTGATGGATCAAAAAATATTACACTCTATTCTGATGGCCATTTTTTTAAACCGAATCCCCTGGAAGAATTGCCAGTCTCTGGTAAGATAGTCGAAGAACTCAAACATCATAAGGGAGGAGATACAACGGGATGCGGTGATAATTTTGCAGGGGGAGTTATTGCATCAATTGCAGATCAGCTAAGGGATGGAATCCGGAAGCCGGATTTTATGGAGGCTTGCTGTCTGGGAATTGTATCCGGGGGTTTTGCCTGTTTCTATATGGGAGGCACCTATGACGAAAAAGAAACCGGTGAAAAACGAAGTAAAATCAAACCTTATTATGAGTCCTACAAAAAACAGGTATCCGGTTGAATCACATAAAGTTATAATTTTCGGAGCTGGCAGGATTGGCCGGTCATTTATTGGCCAGTTGTTCGGATGCAATGGTTACAACGTTATTTTCATCGATATAGATCCGGTAATTGTTGAAGGACTTAATAAAAGGGGCAGTTATCGGATTATCATTAAGGGAGAGAAAGATGAGGAAATTATTGTCCCGAATGTTCAGGCAATATATGCATCAGATACGGACAAAGTGGCAAATGCAATCGCAACTGCCGACATAATGGCTGTATCAGTTGGAAAGAATGCTCTTGATAAAGTAATACCTGTGATGGCTTACGGATTAATACTAAGACAGGAATTGAATCCTGGTTCCCCGCTCGATATTATAATCGCTGAAAATATGCGTTCTGCCAAAGATTTTGTAAAAAGCCGTTTAACCAGGAACCTTCCGGCGGATTATCCCATTGATAAACTGGTCGGGCTGGTTGAGACAAGTATTGGAAAGATGGTTCCATTCATGACTTCTGAAGAGTTGAAGAAAGATCCTTTGATGATTTATGCTGAACCTTATAATACCCTGATCCTTGACAGAAAAGAATTTAAGTCTCCGATTCCGCAAATAAAACAGTTTGCTCCTAAAGATAATATTAAGGCATGGGTCGATAATAAGGCTTTTTTACATAATCTTGGCCATGCAACAGCAGCCTATTTTGGATTTTTCAAACGCCCTGAAAAGAAATATTTATACGAAGTTCTTGATGATACTGAAGTATTTGATTTTACAAAAGATGTAATGCTCCAGTCAGCAGACCTTCTTCAGATTGCATACCCTGACGAATTTACATCTGATGAGCTTACGCAACAAGTTGATGATCTGCTGATCCGTTTCAGAAACAAGGCCCTCCGGGATACAGTTTACAGGGTGGGGCAGGACCTGATCCGCAAGCTGGGTTTCGATGACCGCTTTATGGGAGCTATCCGTCTGGCGATACGGCATGGCATGCCATACAATATTATTTTGAAGGCTATGTCGTATGGATTTTTTTTCAAAGCAAAAGACGAAAACGGTACTTACTATAAATCCGATATTGAATTTCTGGAAGCAGTTTCGAAAGATTTTAGAAAGGCATTAGTAAAATACATTGGTCTTGATCGGCTGAAAGACCGTATCATTATTAATGAACTGGCTGATAATTGTAAAGACCATACGACCGTAAATCTTCGCTAAAACTGCGGTTAGCTAAGTACGGCTGTAAGTTTTGCTCTACGTATTGCACTATCGGAGGAATTGCACGATTTGAAATACTTATTATACTGGTTTAAAATAAGAATATGGAGGTAAACATGAATTTAAGGAGACTGTTTATAACGCTGGTTACCATTTCAATAAGCCCTATTTTGTTCGGGCAGGCAGGTAAACCGGAAAATAAGGAGAATAATCTCCGGGCGGGTTTGTCAAAAATTGATATTACTCCGTCCATTCCTGTAAAACTGTATGGGTATTCTTCAAGAAAAAGCTATTCGGAAGGTGTTCACGATTCTTTATATGCCCGTGCTGTCGTGTTTGAAAACGATGGCAGGAAGTTAGTAATGATCTCCNNTTGAAAAGTTCAACCTGAAGGAATCTGAACTTTTCCTGACGGCCATACATTCCCACAGTGCTCCGGTTCTGTCGGTTAACAGGGAGACAGGTGATCCATCCAATATTTCATACACGGAATTATTAAATCAAAAATTGCTTGCTCTTGTTGACGAAGCATTTAAAAATATGGTACCTGTTCATACAGGGATTGGTGCAGGTTCCTCCCCGGTCGGTTCAAACAGACGTGAAATGAGCAGTGATGGTTCAATAATACTGGGCCGTAATCCATATGGACCAACGGATAAGGAGGTACTTGTGATGAAGTTGCAAAATTCTGACGGAAAGCCAGTTGGAGCGATTTATGATTATGCCACTCATGCTACTTCCCTGGGTCCTCAGAACCTTATGATAAGCGGTGATGTATTGGGTATTTCGGCACAGTTCGTCGAAAAAATACTGGGAAATAACGTTATCTCACCCATATTTGCAGGTGCTTCCGGAAATATTGATCCCTGGTACAGGGTTCTTCCGGGCTTTAACTCTGAACCGGGATGGATACCTGAGACTGTTTTACTTGGGACATTACTGGGCGAGGAAACGGTAACCGTTTTCCGCAATATTAAGGAGACAAAACCTGGTGGAAAAATCAGTACCTTAATGGAAACTATCGATTGCTCCCGAAAAAAGAGTACTGATAATGTTAAATCAACACCAGAAA
>DCVC01000033.1:14183-26771 GCA_002328625.1 Bacteroidales bacterium UBA2198 | reverse complement strand
GCACGTACGTTATACTGCTTGTAGTTGGTGGATGATTGTTTATACATTGATTCATCTCCCTTCAGACCGAGGGAAATATAATAAGTCATTCCCCTGAATCCGCCATCAATGGAAACATTGTGTCTGAAGGTTGTTGTCCACTTTTTAATAAGGTCGCCATACCAGTCGGTGTCCGGGTGACCCCAGGGATCGGCGCCTGATCTGAATAATTCAATATCTGCATCGGAGTAGGTCCTTGATTTGCCGGTAGCAACCTGGTACTCTGAAAGCATTGTAGCGTACTCTGCGGCATTGCAGACATCAGGAATGAGTGTCGGTGTCATGAAGCCCTGGAAGAACTGATAATTGAGTTTCGGTGTACCTTCAGTTCCTTTTTTGGTTGTTATAAGAATTACCCCGTTGGCAGCCTGAACACCATAGATTGCTGCTGATACATCCTTCAAAACAGAAAGGCTTGCAATGTCATTAGGGTCAATTTCATCCATTGAGCGTCCGGCAACACCATCAATAATAATAAGAGGAGCAGTCTGAGTAGCAAAAGTAGCTCTGGTACCTCCGAGTGTACTGCGTCCGCGGACCAGCACACGTGCCCCAAGGTTACCCGGTTCACCTGTCTGCTGTATCACAATTGATCCCGGCAGACGACCCGAAATAGCATTTGTTACTGATACGGAAGGGATAGCCTGAATGCTCTGTCCTGAAATAGAGGTAACTGATCCGACAACATTTGCACGTTTCTGGGTGGTATATCCTACAACCACCACCTCATCAAGGTCCGTTACCTCCTGGGCAAGGGCTACATCCATCGTTGTCCTGCCGCCAAGTGAGACCTCCTGGGTAACATAACCGATAAAAGAGAATACCAGGATCGCGTTGCGCTCAACATTGGCAATAGTGTAATTCCCTGACACATCAGTAATTGCACCGAGACTGGTACCCTTAACCAGGATGTTAACTCCGGGCATTGGTTCACCCGTTGCAGCATCTGTTACAGTTCCAGTTACTCTTAACTGTTGCTGATCAGCTGCAACAGGGTTATCTGAGGCCAGTGAATAGGCTGGAAACGCCAGGCCACAGAACAAAAGAAGAACTACAATTCTCACAGGTAGTAGTAACTTGTGAAAATTTACATCTGGTCGTATCGATCAAAAGCAGTTGGGAGTTTTTTTCATACTGTTACACTGTTAGTTAGTTAATAAATAATAGATATTAGGATTGATGTTGATTGTTAAAGGCTTGGTTTAAGGGTAAAAAGGGTTGAGGATTGAGTTCATTCTGACAAATATTACAACATAATAGAATTTACCTATATCAGACAGATCTTGTTATTAATAAGCTCTTTATGAGTCTTTGTGTTTTAGTGTCAATCTCATTATTTTAACTTTCTTGACCAAAACACCGGGCTGTACAAAATAATAATACAAGTGTAAAACTTACACTCAATTTATTATAACATCATGATTTCTCTGGCTTGCAGTTTTCAGATTCAGGTTAGTGGTTAAACGTTAATACTTAAATTAGGGTTAAAGGCAATGCAATATATGAAATGAGTTTCAGAAAAACAAGTTTGTTTATCATTATTTCTGTGAGATGCCAGGCAATTAATAATATCTTACTGCTCCGATGAAGTGTTGCCTGTCAGGGTGTCAAATTCACATACCACACGGAATCCCACGTTAAAGCAATCGGAATACCACCAGATACTTTTAGGCATCTGGGGATCGGTCTTCAGCCACGCTTCTGTCCGCGTATAATCGCGTGCTGCACTTCTTAAGGCACCTGCATAGTTCATAAAGGAGCCTCCGCGGACAACTCTTTCCTCTCCTTCTTCGGGACCGGCAGGATCCTTGATTATCCCCTCAGGGTAGTGAGAGTAAGCATCAGGCTGATACCAGTCGGCACAGAATTCCGCAACATTTCCCAGCATATTCTTTAAACCGAAAGGATTTGGCTTCACATAATCTGGTGCCTGGGTCCTGGAAGGACTGTTACCATTATATACTACATAGGTATTGATCACTGCGGTGTCATTTTTGGATAATCGTGCCCTCAGCCCGGTCTTCTCAAATTTATTAGGGTCGCCCGGGAAGAAATAGGGAGTTGTTGAACCTGCCCGGCACGCATATTCCCATTCTGCCTCGGAAGGAAGTCGGTATGTCTTGCCTGTAACCTGCGATAGCCATTTGCAATAAGTTTCTGCAGCATGATAAGAGAATGAAATTGCAGGCCGCTGACCCAATCCCCAGCCCTGATCAGGCTGCCCGTATGGAGGCGTAGCACCGGAAATAGCATCAACATCACTGTCAGCTTTCATTCCGCTTCTCAGACCCTCAGTGTCGGTCGACCGCCCCTCAGCCGATGTCTGTACATAAAATGCAAGGTATTCATCCCAGGTCACCTCCACTTCTGCCATAAAGAAAGGACTTATCTCAACTTCTATGACCGGGCCCTCATCAGCTTTCCTGAAAGGTTCATCGGGCAGGCTCCCCATCTTAAAGGTGCCACCCGGTATTGCAATCATGTTGAATGAAACCGCCGATTTCGGGATCTTCTCTGTAAAGGATTTAAACTCCGTCACCGGTGTTGGTTCGGTGAACACTTCTTTCGGAGCGGATGATACTTTGCCAAAGGTGGAATTGCTGCCGTGTGTGTATCCCTCAATATAATGCCCTGCATTCAGATGGCAGTTTATGCAGTGAAGATCGGGTGTTTTTTTCTGTTGAATATAATAAAGATGGGCATCCTCACCCTCTTTTGTAAGTTTCGCCGGAAAGAGATTTTCATGACATTTTATACAGCTGCTCTCGTAAACATGTCCGCGTGCATACTCAAGCCTTCCCTTTGCCTCCCAGTCGAACGAAGCTGAGTCTTTGAAAAGATAACCCCACAAATCCCTTAATCCTGTGGTTGTTTTTGCCCAGAGATACCCCTGCCCTTTTGGCGGCAGATGGCACTCTGCACAACCTACCCTTATACCCGATTGAGTGTCATAATGAACCGACCTTTTCCAGGAGGCATCGGCCAGGGGATGAATATGACACGACATACAAAACTCGTTTGTAGATGTCTTAATTATCAGCTTTCCGGAGCCCAGGATAATCAGCCCGCCAAGAATCAGGCCTGGTGTGAACCATAAAAGAAACTTCTTCATAGAGTAAAAAATGTCAGGCTGAATATAGAAAATTATCTGATACCCCAAGCATGTGGCAGATCATTTTCAGCAATATTTTATAACTGATTAAAACAATCTGCTTTGGCAGGCATTATACTTATAAATATTACTTTTACAGCTAAATTATTTACAGGATGAAACGACTCTGTTTAATATTTGCCATTTTATTTCTCACTCTCGAGCTCTTTTCCCATCCCTGGAAACCATCGCATTATGTGATTATCGATACCGACGGCGGGATCGATGACATGAGGGCTATAACCATGTTGCTGGCGTCACCAGATGTGAGAGTGCTTGCTATAACAGTCTCGCCCGGTGCGCTCTCCGCAGAAAATGCCTATATCAAAGTAAGAAGTCTTCTTAACTCTTTTTATCACGATGGTATCCCTGTCGGGATAAACAGGAGAAGCAGGTACAGATCAAAGGAGTTCCCTGTTCCGTTACAGTATAAATGGGGCAACGAGCAAGGTGCAGATCCGGAAACAGCCCCCGATCATATTACTGTTATTAAGGATATTCTGTCAGCAGAAAAAACAAGGATCAGCTTCATTAACCTTGGCAGTATGTCGACTGCTTATCAGTCGCATACAGATATACCTGCCTTCAGGGATCAGGTTAAGGAGATAATATGGAGCAGTGACGGACTTGGGGATGGTTCAGGTTTCAACTATAATCTGGAAAAGGATGCTTCAATCAGGATGCTTCGCCAGGAGATCCCGGTCAGGGTTGTGAGAAAAGCTGATCACAATAATTCTGATTTCTACAATGAAGATTTTATAAGGCAAATAGGTCAGATTAACAGGGCCTACGCAAAGAGAATTTCAGAATTCTTTGGTTCTGAGCTTGCCAGGGGACATAATTTTTCATTTTCGGCAACAGATGAGATGGTTCCGGTTTTTCTCCACAACCCCGATCTTTTCATTAACAAAACCGCAGGCAGCAATACTGAATGTTATCCTTCGGATCTGACTGGTTTAAGGGAAAGTATCCTCAGGATATTGAAAGGAGAGACTGTCACGGAAAATCAGGTGATAAAGGGGATCCCTTCCGATCCTTCATTTTATTTTGATGATATTCAGCCTTTTGTGACTGAAATAATTGATAAATACGGCCGTAATGAATGGATTTCAGGGGTAATCGCAAATGAATTGCACCGCCACCTTGGAGTTTATGCAATAGTAGGAGTAAAAATGGGTATCAGAGCCAGGGAATATTTCAATACAGGTGTGGATGAGTTCAACGCTGTTTCCTACGCCGGATCAACTCCTCCATTAAGCTGTATGAATGATGGAATACAGGTAAGCACAGGTGCCACTCCCGGGCATGGTCTGCTGACAGTTAGGAATGACACTTTGTTAAGGCCCGCTGTTGATTTCAGTTATCTGAACAGGAAAATAAGACTAACTCTTAAGCCACAGATTGCAGAAAAGATAAGCTCTGAACTGAAAGAGATCAATTTCATTTACGGACTTGACAGCAATATCTACTGGGAGCTTGTCAGAAAAAATTCAATCAGGTACTGGCTGGATCTGGATCGGCATGAGATATTTGAGATAGAGGTGATAAGGTGATTCAGGGGTTGTTATACTCATCAAAAAAATCATTACCCTTGTCATCAGTTATGATGAAGGCCGCCATGTTCTCCACTCTTATCTTTCTTACTGCCTCCATACCCAGGTCCTCAAAGTCAACTATCTCAACTGATTTGATATTTTCAGCTGCCAGAATTGCTGCCGGTCCTCCAATTGATCCAAGGTAAAAACCACCGTATTTTTTGCAGGCTTCAATGACCTCTCTGCACCGGTTGCCTTTTGCCAGCATGATGAGCGATCCTCCCAGGCTCTGGAACTGATCCACATAAGTATCCATCCTTCCGGCGGTCGTCGGACCAAAACTTCCTGATGGCATGCCTGCCGGTGTTTTTGCCGGCCCCGCATAATAAATCGGATGATTTTTGAAATAATCGGGCATAGGCTTCCCTTCATCAATCATTTTCTTGATCCGTGCATGTGCACTGTCCCTTGCTACAATCAATGATCCTTTAAGGCTTAACCTTGTCTTTACAGGATATTTTGTTAGCTCGGCAAGCACTTCTTTCATAGGGCGATCGAGATCAATTTCGACAGGTTTCTCAAGTTCAGGTGCTTTTTCGGGCAGGAATCGTGAAGGATCTCTTTCGAGTTCTTCAAGGTAAATCCCGTTTTCGTTGATCTTTGCTTTTATATTGCGATCGGCGCTGCAGCTTACTCCAAGCCCGACAGGGCAGGATGCTGCATGGCGCGGAAGCCTGATCACCCGGACATCATGTACAAAATATTTGCCTCCGAACTGTGCACCTACTCCATACTCATGGCATATCCTTTCTATCCTTTCTTCCCATTCCGGATCGCGAAAAGCTCTACCTGAAGCATTTCCAGAAGTCGGCAAATGATCAAGGTAGCCGGCCGAGGCTTCTTTTACCGTTTTTAGCGTAGCTTCTGCTGAAGTACCTCCGATAACAAGAGCCAGATGATAAGGCGGGCAGGCCGAAGTGCCGAGATCTTTGATTTTCTCCTTAACAAATTTTATGAGTGAGTCTTCGTTCAGCAGCGATTTGCTCTGCTGATAGAGAAGAGTTTTGTTGGCTGATCCTCCTCCCTTGGTAATGAAAAGAAACTCATAAGCCTCACCTTCACTCGAATAAATATCAATCTGCGCAGGGAGATTGCTTCCTGAATTTCTTTCATCAAACATCGTGAGTGGGATGATCTGGGAATATCTGAGGTTCTTATCCTTATATGTTTCGTAAATTCCTTTTGATAAATATTCGGCATCATTAACTCCGGTCATCACATTTTCTCCTTTTTTCCCAATAACGATTGCCGTTCCGGTATCCTGGCACCAGGGGAGGTCCTCATCTGCTGATATTACACTGTTCCGCAGCATGACATATGCCACAAAACGGTCATTGTCGGTTGCCTCGGGATCATCAAGGATCTTTCTTAGTTTTTCCAGGTGTGAGGTCCTCAGATAGAAAGAGAGATCGGAAACTGCTTCTCTGGCAAGCATCTCCAGTCCCCTGGGGTCCACTTTCAGAATCCTTCTGCCATCAGCTTCAATGATTTTAACATACCCGTTTGTCAGGAGACGATAACTGGTTGTGTCCTTTTCAATCTGAAAAGGTTTTTCATAAATGAACTCTGCCATATTCTTGTGTTATTTAATTAACAATGAGTAATCTCTGAAAAATTAAATCTTTCCTTAGCCCTGATCCCTTTCTGAGTCATCTCGAGAGTGCAGCACTCAACAAATTCATCGTGCTGAAAAACTAGTGTGTACCCTCCTTTCAAAGCTTCTGTCAGAATGCGTTCCTTCTCTTTTATTGTTTTGAGCGATTCGATATCATAGCTCATATTCCATATCAGGGGCAGATGAGCAACAGTTGGAATAAGGTCGCCTGTATAAACAAGTGTCCTCTCATCACATTTTACCACAGGGATCATAAGTCCCGGAGTATGTCCGTAACAAATCCTGACAGAGAATCCTTCAAACAATTCACCCTCCTCATCCACAAGATTCAGCCTGCCGCTTTGTGCGACAGGAAGAATATTCTCTTCAAGAAATGCATCCTCTTCCCTCAGGTTATTCTCCGAAGCCCATTCCCATTGGGTCCGGCTCACATGATATATGGCATTCGGAAATGTAAGTTCATATCCGGTCCCTGTTTTGCTTCTGATCACACCCCCTCCGCAATGGTCAGCGTGAAGGTGGGTGAGGACGACATCAGTTATATCATCGGGTGAATATCCCCGGTTACGGAGGCCCTGAATCAGACCTTCACCGTTATGCAGATGAACATGCCTGAAGAATTTTTCATCCTGTTTGTCGCCCCAGCCGGTATCAACAAGTATGATATTATCACCGGTTTCCACAACAAGCGAACGCAGGGTAAGCACCAGCAGGTTATTTTCGTCGGAAGGATAGACCCTTGACCATAAAGCTTTGGGCACGACACCAAACATTGCACCGCCGTCAACCTTGAAGTTGGAGATATTAAACAGGTGCAGCTTCATATTGAGAATTTGTTTTACAATATAACAAATTAAATCCATTTATCACGAGTGACACGATGTTTCAATGTCATGACTGATCTGGTGAAGCATAACCTGTGCTGTTAACTTTTGGCACCGTTTGCAGATCAGTGCCAGAGTGTTTTGCATAGAGAACCTCAGAGAAGACACTGAGTGGCGCAGAGAAAAAACTCATAAATATTTAAAAACTTTATAATATCTTGCCAATTCATTAAATAAGCAACACTAAATAAATTATTAATCATGAAAAAAATATCTTTCACTTTCATCTTTTTGATGGCACTATCCCTTCTTACTGCTCAGACTGGAAAGGTCATGGATAATCTTTCGATGACAAGCAAGATCCTTAAAATGGAACGGAAATATGCAATCTATCTGCCTCCCGATTATGAAAGATCCCAGCGAAGCTATCCCGTCCTTTATCTGCTGCATGGAGGCGGAGACGATCAGACCGGCTGGGTCCAGTTTGGCGAGATCCTGCATATTGCAGATAAGGCTATCAATGAAGGGAAAGCAACCCCGATGATCGTGGTCATGCCAGATGCCAGTGCCGGCAGAAGAGGATATGTTAATGATGTAAAAGGAGAATGGAGATATGAGGATTTCTTTTTTGATGAGTTCATGCCTTTTGTGGAAAAGACCTACAGGATAAAAGGAGAAAAGAGATATCGGGCAGTTGCCGGATTGTCGATGGGAGGAGAAGGGACATTTATTTATGCCCTTCATCGTCCCGATCTTTTCAGCTCCGCATGCCCGTTAAGCGCTGCAACAGGTCCGAGTACAATCGATGACCTTAAAAATTACAGGTTGTGGCAGGGAGTGGAAGGTGTCACCGATGCTGATAAGGAAGCATATTTCAATAAATACAGCGTACTCAATCTTATTGAGAACATGCCGGATAATCAGAAGAGGGCAGTAAGATGGTATATCGACTGCGGTGATGATGATTTTCTCTATGAAGGAAATTCACTCGTCCACATTGCAATGAGAAAGAAGGAGATACCCCATGAATTCAGGATCCGTGACGGCGGACATACATGGACCTACTGGAGAGCTTCATTACCAACTGTTCTCGAATTTGTCTCGATGAGTTTCCATCAGTTCTGAACAGTTACCCCTGGATCGTCCATGGGGACTTAATAATTTACTGGTATTTACATGTCCCCTTTATGCGGTTGGCAGTATTATAATTCATATCGATTCCGGTCTCCTGAATGATCTGGGAGTCAGAAGGAACATCAGCCTCATGAGAAACCTTATCATCTGGTATGATAACCAGTCGGATAATTTGAATAGCCATGTACCCCGGCGCATATACTCCTCAAAAGTGACCTGCTTGCAGTCCTTTTCAATGATCCCGAGAAGGACCTTTTCAAAATGTTCTGTAAAACTGTTATCCAGTATGTCAACATTCATTTCAATACTGCCGTAGTCGCTGAGGTGATTCAGGTTGTAGCTCCCGATTGTGCTCCATCTGCCATCAACAGTTGCTACTTTTGCATGCAGATTTGACGGCTGATACTCATATATCTTGATCCTGTTACTCAGGATGAATCCATATAAAAAGTTAGTCGCATGCTTAAACATTGGCGCATCCGATTCAGCTGAAAGGACAACCTTAATGTCAACGCCCCGCCTGCCGGCATTCCGAAGGAGTCTTCGTTCATTGCGGCCCGGCAGGAAATAACTCGCAAATATTATCATCCTGTTGTGACAATGTTTAATTGCCGAGCGATAACTCTTAAGTATTTCAATCTTGTTCCTGTACCAGTTATTCTGTGAAACCCTTAACCTTATGTCTTCCTGATAGATCAGTGTCTTGTGAATAATTTCGCGCGACCGTTCTCTTTTCAAGGTAAACTTCTTGTTCCATAATTTTTTCAGGATATCCAGGATCTGATTACATTCCGGACCCTTGACAATCACTGCAAAGTCAAGCCATTCCTTAAGACCGGGTGTGCCACGATAGCGGTCGGCAAAATTCATTCCCCCTATAATAACTGTTTCACCATCTGACATTAATACTTTATGGTGAAGTCTGAGGCTCAGCTGAAATCCCTTTGTGATAAAAGCCGGGGAGAATTTCCTGAAAAATATACCTGTATCTTCGATTTTCTTTATAAGATGTTTTGAATAACTGCTGCCGCCAAAAGCATCAAGCAGGAAATATACCCTCACTCCCCTTTGAGAAGCCCTGATCAGAGCATTGGTGATCCTTTGCCCGGTTTCATCATCATCAACAATATATGTCTGAAAATGAATAAAGTACTGTGCTCCATCAATTGCCTTTTCACAAGCTGCAAAAAATGGTTCCCCGCTTTGCAGTAATTCAACTGAATGTCCACTTTTATAATTATGGCCCGAAGGATTCTTCATATAATGTTGTCAGATCCTTATACCTTTACAAATATAAAACTTTAACTTTTAGATCACTATTGAACAGATTATACTTTACTTTAATGACCTCAACAAAAAAGAATATGAAGAATAACATTGTGACCCTGAGCTTTTGCGCTGTTTTGTGGTTAATCGGAACAGATGTCTGCGCCCAGCCTGAAAAAAGTATCAGTTCTGACAGTCTGCCGGAACACCCGCGCCTGCTCCTGCTTAAGGGAGAAGAGAAAGCGATAAAAGAAATGGTTTCTTCCGGCGAGGCCTGGAAGAACATCAATAAGTTTATTATTGATAAATGTGATGAGGTGATCGGGAAGCCGCCGGTTGAAAGGATACTTATCGGAAGAAGACTGCTCGACAAGTCGAGGGAGGCTCTGAGGAGAATTTTCTATCTGTCGTATGTATGGCGCATAACTACTGAAACAAAATATCTTGAAAGGGCTGAAAAAGAACTGCTGGCTGTTTCTGCTTTCTCCGACTGGAATCCTTCACATTTCCTGGATGTTGCAGAAATGACGATGGCAGTAGCTATTGGCTACGACTGGCTTTACGGGGAGTTGTCACAAGAAACCCGTGAAATATTAAGAAATGCCATTGTTGAAAAAGGGCTTAAACCGTCACTTATGCCTTCCAACAGCGGCTGGGTAAAAGCGACCCACAACTGGAACCAGGTATGCAATGCAGGAATGACTTATGGCGCTCTGGCTGTATATGAAGATCAGCCAGATCTGGCATCAGGTATCATTGAACGCTCAATGAATTCGATTCTCCTGGCGATGAACGATTATGAACCTGATGGAGCATATCCCGAAGGTTACAGCTACTGGGGTTATGGCACTAGTTTTAATATAATGTTTCTCAACGCTATGGAAAAGGCTTTTGGCAGTGAATCAGTCGTGAAAATAAATCCGGGATTCTTAAAAACAGCAGCTTTTCTTGAGAACATGACAGGCCCGTCAGGTAACTGCTTTAACTATTCCGACTGCGGTCAGGTGGGAAACATGCACCCTGCCATGTTCTGGTTTGCCAACAGACTTAATGATCCCTCACTGCTATGGTCAGAAAAACAGCATATGACCGGTAAAAATCTGCCAAACGACCGCTTATTGCCGGCGGTTTTGATATGGGGTGCCGGAATAACAATGGACAGGATCAATTCTCCCTCAAAACTGGTCTGGGCAGGACAGGGGAAGAATCCTGTTGCTCTCATGCGAACTTCGTGGACCGATACAGAAGCAATATTTGCAGGTTTAAAAGCAGGATCCCCGTCAGTCAACCACGGACATATGGATGCAGGTTCCTTTATCATGGAAGCAAACGGCGAACGATGGGCAATGGATTTGGGTATGCAGGATTACAATTCACTCGAAACAAAAGGAGTAAACCTCTGGAGTATGGCTCAGAACTCGCAACGCTGGGATGTATTCAGATATAACAATTTCGTGCATAACACTCTGTCAGTCAATAACCAGCTTCAAAATGTCAGAGGTTATGCCGATATATCTTCCTGCTCTGAATCACCTGAAATGATCAGAGCGATAAGTGACATATCATCTGTTTATGAGGGCCAACTAAAAAAGGCAGTAAGAGGTATAGCAATCGTTGATAAAAAGTATGTTATGGTGCGCGATGAGGTGGAATCGCTCGCAGATGAAACACTTATCCGCTGGAACATGCTGACATCAGCTGTTGTAACCATAACAGGGAAAAGCTCAGCTTTGCTGACCAAAAATGGCAGGAAGTTAATTCTGAAAGTCAGTTCACCTCGCAATATTGTAATGAAGACATGGAGCACTGAACCAAAACATGATTATGATGCACCTAACCCGGGAACAACCATGGTGGGTTTTGAAGCGACCATACCCGCTGATTCAAAAGCAATCCTTACTGTGCTCCTTCTGCCCGGAAACACAAAAGAGAATCGTAAAGTAACAGTCAAGAAATTATCTGACTGGTAAATGGAATAGTGGAATAATTATCTATTTTTAAGTCAAATTATATTTAAAATAACGAATCATGACAAGAAGAAATATGATTGGAAGCATAGCCGGAGCCGCTGTAGTAGCAGCAGGTACTCCTTTCGGCAGTGCCTTTGCCGGTACAAACCAGGGATCTCAGAAACTAAAAGGCAACATACGCCATTCGGTCAGCCAGTGGTGTTATGGTGATATCGCGCTTGAAGAATTAGCCAGCGCCTGTAAAGAGATGGGAATAGAATCGATCGAACTGCTTGGCGAAAAAGACTGGCCGACAGTTGCAAAAGCCGGATTAAAATGTGCTGTCGGTTACGCCACCGACTGGGGCATCCCGAAAGGATTCAACCGTATCGGCAATCATGAAAAGCTGATCACCGACTTCGAGGCAATGATTCCTAAAGCGGCAGCAGCAGGAGTTCCGAATCTTATCTGTTTTTCAGGCAACCGCGAAGGCCAGAACGACTATGAAGGTCTGATCAATTGCGCAAAAGGATTACGTAAACTCATGCCATCAGCAGAAAAATATGGGGTCACAATTTTAATGGAGTTATTGAACAGCTACGGCCATAAAGACTACCAGTGCGACAAGACACCCTGGGGTGCAGCTCTTTGCGAGATGGTTGGATCTGAAAGATTCAAGCTTTTGTATGACATCTACCATATGCAGATAATGGAAGGGAACGTTATTGATTACATCACAAAATACAGTCACTATATAGGACACATTCACACAGGAGGTGTTCCGGGAAGAAATGAGATTGATGAGACCCAGGAACTGAACTACCCGGCGATAATGAAAGCTCTTGTCAAAACCGGATATAAAGGTTTTGTCGGACAGGAATTTGTACCTTCAGGGAAGGATAAGCTGGCCTCTCTGCAAAAATGTATTCTGATATGTGATGTTTAAGATACATGAGGATCCATTTTATAGCTATCGGCGGTGCCGTGATGCACAACCTTGCAATTGTACTTCACC
>DCVC01000033.1:8431-14125 GCA_002328625.1 Bacteroidales bacterium UBA2198 | reverse complement strand
ACTCGGAATCAGGATATTCTCTTTTCCTGAGTTCCTTTACGACCAGACAAAAAGTAAAAAGCGCATCGTGGTTGCAGGCAGCCATGGAAAAACAACCACGACGGCAATAATAATGCATGTATTTAAATTCCTTGGCATTAAGTTTGACTACATGGCAGGTTCATCCATAGAAGGATATGAGACCATGGTAGGACTATCGGACGAAGCCGGGGTTGCCCTATTTGAAGGTGATGAATATTTCAGTTCTGCAATTGACCGGAGGCCGAAATTCCAGCTTTATAGGCCTGATATTGCCGTACTTAACGGCATCTCATGGGATCATATGAACATTTTCCCCGATTTTGAAAATTATATTGACCAGTTCAGGATCCTGGTTGAAATGATTCCAGAGGGAGGAAGCCTTATTTATTTCGACGACGATCCGGAAGTGAAGAAAATAGCTGCTGCCCCAGGCGGGAAAATAAGAAAAATCCCTTATAAAGTGCATGGATATTTCCAGAATAAAACAGGCTTTTATGCGGCAACTCACGACAGGGTGGTTCCTGTTAAAATATTCGGTGAACACAATATGCAGAATCTCTCTGCTGCAAAAGAGGTATGTCTGGCATATGGCATAAAGGAAGATGATTTTTACAATGCTGTTCAGTCGTTTGCGGGCACATCGAGAAGGCTTCAACTACTGAATGAGAATGAGAACGGAACGGCATTTCTCGATTTTGCACATTCACCCTCAAAGGTAAGGGCAACTGTTGAAGCTGTTTCGGAAAGATATCCGGGACGCAGTATCATTGCCTGCCTTGAGCTCCACACATACTCAAGCCTGAACATTGGTTTTCTTCCTCTCTACAGGGAAACATTGGAAAAGGCCTCGTTCGGATTTGTTTATTATAATCCTCATTCCCTTGAGATTAAGAAGCTGCCGCCGTTATCTAAAAAGATGGTTGAAGAGGCTTTCGCTGGAGATAATATTAAGGTTTTCGATAACTCGGAAGAGATGTTTTCATTCATCAGGAAGCAGCTTTTTGCCTGGCCCGTTTATCTGTTCATGAGCTCGGGCGATTTTAACGGATATGATCTTGAAAACCTTGCTGATGAATTGCTGGTAGACTATTAGATTGCCGTTTTTCAGATAAATATTTTGCAGATATAAAAAAACATCGTTTCTTTGCATCCGCAATTTTAAGTTCTTTTATTGGTCCATTCGTCTAGTGGTTAGGACGTCAGGTTTTCATCCTGGTAACAGGGGTTCGATTCCCCTATGGACTACAATAATAAAATCGAAGTAAGTTTTAAAAACATGGCAAACCATAAATCGTCGGAAAAAAGGATAAGGCAGATCGAGGCCAGAAATGAAAAGAACAAGTATTATGCAAAAACAATGCGTAATGCTCTAAAGTCAATTCGAGCCACCACTGATAAAAAAGAGGCGGACGAAATGCTTCCCAAAATGAATGCAATGCTCGATAAGCTGGCAAAAAAGAACATCATCCACAAGAAAAAAGCCGCCAACCTTAAATCGTCAGTCGTAAAGCACGTGAACAATCTGAAATAAAGGATTAAGAGATCATGAATATTATAAATGGGGCTGAATTAAGCCCCTTTTTTATTTCACCAGAATTTCGTATCTTTATAAGATATATTTGATCTCTCGCTGCATGTCACTTAAGATTACCGACTGGGCCATTGAAGACCGGCCAAGGGAAAAACTGATTCAGAAAGGTTCCTCAAGCCTCAGCGATGCTGAATTGCTAGCAATACTTATCAGTTCAGGCACAAAAAATAAATCAGCTGTTGACCTAGGTCGCGAACTATTGGGAATGGTAAACAATAACCTTAATGCACTGGGTAAGCTATCCGTTTCCGATCTTGTTAAGATAAAAGGAATAGGTTCCGCAAGATCAGTTACAATTGCCGCTGCACTGGAACTGGGAAGGAGGCGCAAGCTTGCCGAAGGACCGGAGGTACCACAGATAAAATGCTCGAAAGATGTTGCCGATATTTTTCAGCCTCTCCTCTCCGACCTCGTCCATGAGGAGTTCTGGATCCTATTCCTGAACAGATCCAACAAAGTGATCAACAGGATGAAACTCAGTCAGGGTGGCATTAGCGGAACTGTCACCGATGTAAGAATGGTCATGAAAAAGGCGATTGAATATCTTGCCTCAGGCATTATTGTATGCCACAATCACCCTTCCGGAAACCTTAACCCCAGTGAATCGGATACCAAAATCACACAGAAAATAAAGGAAGCCGGTAACTTAATGGATATCCAGCTTCTCGATCACCTGATAATTTCTGAAAAAGAGTATTACAGCTTCGCTGATAACGGATTATTGTAAATAACTACCTTGCTTGTATCTTTGCATTCTCTAAGCAACGTCACAAATGTCTTTTTCATCACAGGGTGAACCACATCGGGTGCTATCTCGCAAAGCGGAACAAGTACAAACCTTCTCTCTTGTAACATGGGATGTGGTATTACAAGGCTGGCTCTGTTAATTATCTGCTTATCATACATAAGAATATCAATATCAATGGTCCTTGAGGAGTATTTCTTTTGATCCCTCAGCCTGCCAAGATTTGCTTCAATCATGAGTATACTGCGAAGTAAACCCGAGGGTCCGAGTTTTGTTTCTGCCTGTACAACCATATTAAGAAACTGACTTTCACTTTTAAAACCCCAGGGTTCAGTTTCATAAACAGGGGAAGAAGCCACTATTCTCCCAATCGATTCCCCGATCATAGCAATCGCTTCCTTCAGATTATTCTCTCTCTCTCCAAGGTTTGTTCCAAGACCCAGATAGGTTGATTTCATCGCGTCGCAGATCTTTTACCAAATTTATTAAATACCTGAATATCATGACTGATTCTTTTTGTTTTTTATATCTTTAACCCTGATTTTTATTAAAATTTTTACCACATGAAAAACTTTCTTACATACACTCTTGCCACTATTACCGGCATCATAATAATAACTATTCTCTTCCTTATTATTATGCTTGCAAGCTTGAGTGCCATGGTTGCCTCAGGCACTAAGGCTGTTTCGATAACCGATAATTCGATACTGGTCCTTAAATCGGGTATTCATATTCCCGACCGTACCGATCCCAATCCTTTTTCAGGATTCGATCTGATAAACATGACTATTACTCAGACTCCCGGGCTGAACGATATTCTCAGGAATATTGAAAAAGCATCAAAGGATAAAAAGATAAAGGGCATCCTTATCGAAACCGGCCTGGTTCCTTCAGGCTGGGCAACAATAGAAGAAATAAGAGAGGCTCTCGAAAAGTTCCGGACAAGCGGTAAATTTGTTATTTCCTGGTCCGATTACGTTATGCTTCAGGAGAGCTACTATCTGTCAACTGCTGCCGACAGGATCTATTTAAATCCCGGATCAATGATCGATTTTAAGGGATTAAGCGGGGAGGTGATGTTTTACAAAGATGCTCTTGAAAAGTTAGGGATTGAAATGCAGATAACCCGACATGGCAAATTCAAAGGGGCAGTGGAGCCTTTCATTCTTGATAAGTTAAGCAGCGAGAATAAAGAACAGATTAAGGAATACATCGGATCTATCTGGTCGCATGTTATCGGTAATATCTCTGAATCGAGGGGCATTCCTGCCGACAGACTTAACCAGATGGCTGACAACCTTGTGGCAAACATTGCTGAGGGCGCCCTTGAAAATAATCTGGTTGACGGAGTTGTTTACCGCGATGCTCTTATTGATACAATTAAAATTCTGTCGGGCCTAACTACAGACGATAAAATAAGCCTGGTATCAATGACCCATTACACAAGAGTACCTGATCCAAAGAAAATGGTGTCCGCAAAAAATAAAATAGCAGTCATTTATGCATCAGGAAACATTGTCATGGGAAAAGGCAATGAATATAATATCGGAGGCAATTCCTACAGGGATCTTATTAGGAAAGAGAGACTCGATACAACTGTGAAGGCGATTGTGATGAGAATTAACTCTCCCGGGGGTAATGCAGTTGCATCAGATGTAATCTGGAGGGAACTCGAACTCGCTGCCCTTGTCAAACCGGTCGTGGTCTCGATGGGTAATTATGCCGCTTCCGGAGGTTATTATATTTCAGCTCCCGGAACAAAGATATATGCAGATCCCGTAACCATTTCCGGATCAATCGGAGTATTCGGTGTATTGCCCAATGCAGGCAAACTTATGAAACAGAAGCTGGGTATTTCAACCGAAACAGTTAATACAAATAAGAACTCCGATTTCCCGTCAGTTTTCAGACCAATGAATAACTTTGAAAAAGAGGTTATGCAGACCAACATTGATAAGATTTACAATGAATTCGTAGGCAAAGTGGCATCGGGAAGAAAAATGAGCAAAGAGTATGTCGACAGCATCGCCCAGGGCAGGGTATGGAGCGGTACCGATGCAAAAAAACTGGGCCTTGTTGATGAGATCGGCGGGCTCAAAACTTCAGTAGAAGCAGCAGCAGCACTGGCAAATATTGATACTTACTCGGTCAGGGAGCTGCCCGTGGCAGTAGATCCTTTCGTCAAACTGCTGACCCAGCTGAGCGGAGATGTTAAAATGAAGATCCTGAAGAACGAGCTGGGTGAATCTGCAAGGTTCTATAATCAACTGCAGGAATTGAAAAATCTGTCAGGCATTCAGGCCCGGCTGCCTTATTTTATTGAGATCCGCTGATATATGGTTAAAAGAAGAAATCTTCTGTTATACCCGTTTTCACTTCTTTACCGGCTGATTACTTATATCAGGAATCTCCTTTATAATACAGGGATTCTTCCTTCACATGAATTTTCCATACCAGTCATCTGCGTTGGCAACATAACCGTGGGCGGCACCGGTAAAACACCTCACACCGAGTACCTGGTCAACCTTCTGAGATCTGATTTTAAAGTTGCTGTACTGAGCAGGGGATACAAAAGAACCTCAAAGGGATTCCATAAAGTATCTGACGATTCTATGGTTAAAGATACAGGTGATGAACCTCTGCAGATATTCAGGAAGTTCAGCGATATTCTTGTGGTTGTTGACGGTAACCGTGTCAGAGCGGTAAAAAGAATAATGAAAGAGTATCCTGAGACTGGCGTAATCATACTTGATGACGGATTTCAGCACAGAAGCATAAAACCCGGTTTGTCTATCCTGCTCCTGGATTTTAATCGGCCTGTAACAAAAGATCATCTTTTGCCATTCGGAAACCTCAGGGAGGGCAAACAAAATCTCAGAAGAGCAGATGTGATACTGATCACCAAATCACCTGGCAATATTTCCCCGATAAGCCAGAGAATGATAATGAAAGATATTAATAAAGCACCTTACCAGGAGATCTGGTTCACTTCATTTTTATATAAAGATCCTCTTCCCGTTTTTCCGGGAAACAGTTCCGCGATATTATCCCTTAAGAGTCTGGATCCAGGCAAATGTGGAATTGTTCTTGTTACCGGCATTGCAGATCCGGAACCTCTAAAAGATTATCTTGGTAACTTTTCTACGGAGATAGTACATATGGATTTCCCCGATCATTATTGTTTTTCTGAAAAGGATATCGGTAAGATCGGAAATGCTTATGATGCCCTCAGGTCGTCTCTGAAATTTGTTCTGACAACGGAAAAGGATGCCGTAAGGTTAGTTGAATTTACTAATATGGCAAAATCTTTAAAAAAGGCTTTTTACTATATTCCTGT
>DCVC01000033.1:0-8361 GCA_002328625.1 Bacteroidales bacterium UBA2198 | reverse complement strand
ATTGTAAAACATCTTGAGATTGATTACAAAGATATTCCGAATTTTCCTGTTTCAACAGTAGATGGCCACGCCGGGAAACTTATATATGGCGGTTTTGGCGGAAAGAAGATAGCAGCCATGAAGGGACGGTTTCATTATTACGAGGGATATGGTCCGGAACAGGTTATTTTGCCGGTCAGGGTTTTGAAATATCTCGGGATCAAAAGCTTGTTCCTTTCCAATGCAGCCGGTGGAGTGAACCCGGCATTCCAGATAGGGGATATTATGATAATAACCGATCACATCAACCTCCTTCCGAATCCGCTTATAGGGCAGAATGATGAAAGGATCGGTCCCCGGTTCCCCGATATGGGAGAGGCTTATGACAAGAACCTGATCAGTAAAGCCATGAAGATTGCTGAAGAAAACGGGATAAAGGTTCATAAAGGGATTTATCTTGCTACCACAGGTCCGACATTTGAGACTCCATCCGAATACAAATATTTCAGGATAATCGGCGCTGATGCAGTTGGTATGTCAACAACCGCTGAGGTTATTACTGCACGGCACATGAAACTTCCATGTTTTGCAGTAAGCATAATAACCGATCTTGGCGTTGAAGGGAAAATAGAATATACTACCCATGAATCTGTCCAACGTGAAGCCGAAAAAGCCGAAGCAAAGATGACCACCATTATGACAAAACTGATTTCCCGGTTGTGATCTTTTTACCACAAAGGAGCACAAGGTTCATCACGAAGGCACACTAAGGATTACAAAATTATTCTTTTAATACCTTGTTTTAGGTGTCTAACATTAAAATTCACTAATAATCCTAATTTACATCCTGATAACTTCAAGTAAGTAAGTATTTGAGCAATATGTATATCGCATAATGCTTCAACTGATTTTATTTCGACCACTACTTTATTTTCAACAAGTAAATCAATACGATAACCTGCTTCTAATTTTACATCCCTGTAAATAAGCGGTAAAGGTTTCTGCTTCTCGACTTTCAAACCATTATTTGTTAATTCATACCATAAACATTCACAGTAAGCACTTTCAAGTAAACCGGGTCCTAATACTGTATGAACCTGAAAGGAACTATCAAGAACTTTTTTAAAAATCTCTTCAATATTCATTTTTGCCGGTTTTTAAGCTTTGTGTTACTTTGTGGTTAAAAATATGCATACCAAATGATTAATAGATTAATCTATTATCACTGTACAGATTTTCTTCCAACTCTTTTTCTTGCCCGAATCATTATATACCGAAACGAATATTATATAAATACCCGTTCGTACTAAGCCTCCATCTTCTGCAGTGCTATCCCAGATTAAAGTCAGCTGACGGTTGGAGAGAAGATTATTGGCCAACTTCCTTACAAAGCATCCAGTTTCATCAAAGATCTCAACAGAGACAACATTCCCGCTTCCGGTAAGACTAAGATCAATTAGGAGCACATCCTCAAAACCGTCATTGTTGGGTGTGATTTTTGTTGAGGAAAGTATTACAATATCTTCATTAACAGGCATCTCTGAATGAACTGAATTCGGAGCCCCGGGTGTTCCCCATCCTGAGCTCCCGGAAGCGGAATGCCAGTTGGATCTGTCCGATGACAGGCTTTCCGGTCTTATCTTTTCAAGTGCGACGCCCTCATTGTTTGACAGGAGCGAATATTGCATTTTATCCTGGTAATAAACCTCATCTATTATATCCAGTTCACGGTTAAGGAGCAACAGGTGGCCTTTGTCATCCGGCATTGAAGGAAGAGATTTGATCTCAAATATCCTGTCAGGATCAGAAGAAAAATACCTTTCCGTCAGTCTTTTTTTATCAGTTGTAACTGTAAAATAATCACCGGGAAGCAAACACCTGTTTTCCGGAAAGACCTGAATAAATCCCGAGGTATCAGCTGTTGCATCATTGACAGATACCAGGAGAAGCCTTGACACATCAATCACTTTATCAGAACAGTTAAAGAATTCAATATAATCAGGATCACCTGGTAAAGGATTAAAAAGAAGCTCATTGAACATTACATCTCCTTTAATGGCAGGTTCAGGAATACCAAAATCAAACCTGCGTTTTTCAATCCTGTTTCCTGCAAAATCACATATGTCATCTGGAAGAATAAATGAATGGATATTTCCTCGTTTAAGTGATTTGCCGGGCTTAAGTAAAAACTCCCTCAACAGAAGATCCACAGGACAAATATCATTTATCTTAATATCATCGATCATAATAACATCAGGTCGAGCTGTGAAGTCAAAAACAGTCTCTGAAAATTTTACCCTGACATTATTACTATCATAGGGAAATACATTAATAATACCGAAAAAAGACATATCAGGATTGTATCGCGATACTGAGTTGTCGTGCCCTGGCGTACCTCCGCTTCTTGATATTGAGGCTGTCCAGTTCCCATCCTGACAGAACGGGTAGTCTGCATCAATCAGTTCAAGCGACCAGCCTCCCTCAGCTTTCAATTCATTATTGTACCACGAAGAAGAGTATTCCACACCGCTGATAAGATCACCCTCGCTGTTTTGTAGTGCAATGATTTTACCTCCGTCTGTAAGGGTCGGAAATGGTTTTAATCCCGTGGTACTGCCGTAACCCGAAAGAAGAGCAGTATCATTAACTGCACAGATTATCATGTTCTCATAAGGCAGAATTATTTCCCGGGTAAAATCAATACTCTGATCGGTGGTTGTCAGCTTCCAGCCATGCAGATTTAGTCGATAATCCGTCAGGTTTTTTATCTCCAGATACTCTTTTGCAGGGAGTGATACTGCAGGAACAGGATCAGCCATTATTTCAGTGATTACAACATCGCCCGGTCCGGGCCAGACAGGTATGAATTCAACAGAAATATTTTTTCTGCAATTACCCTCTCTGTCGCATAAATTATTGATATGCAATTCATTTGTTGTCTTGTTAATGAATTGGTCATCAAATTGAACAATGTATGTAGCTACATTTGCTTTCACAATACTTCTTGCAATTATGTTTCCGGGGGAGATCCTGAAATTTGACGGGACCATAATATCAGTCCGTGGTTCTTCATTAAAGGTAATTGTGACGGAGTTTTTTCCTGCGACCTCTATGTGTGTTACTTCAGGGGCTTCATTATCTTCGCGGAAAACGCCTTCAACAATAATATCATCCAGCCACAGAAGACGGTCGGCTGTTGATGAATATTTATACGATAAGATAAACCATGCCGGAATAAACAATTCAGGATCATTGCCCGATGCCATACCCGCAAGGCTCTCATCTGCATTAAAAGCTGAAATGCTCCATATTCCTTCTTGTGATCTTTCTACGGTTACTCTTGCTGCTTCAGCAATCCCTATATCTGATTGCCAGTTTACCTTGGTGTTAACAACAGCAATAAATGCTCCCTGTTTCACTTTCCATAACCTCAGGATATCATCCGAACCTGTCTGGTTGACACCAATGGCAAAACCATTGCAGTTTTTGTTTTGAAGCAGCGATTCAGGATCGGAATCCGACATAAGAAAGAGTACCCAGTTGTTTGAAGAAGAAGGATCATAACCATGTCTGATCCTGAAGTCCCATTTTGTTATCCCCTCAGAGGGGCAAAGGTTTTTGATCCGTAGTCCTGCCAGGTCGTTGCCGGCAGCAGGATTATCAAACGAGTGATGGAGCGAATAGATACCGGAGATGCTTCCGTTATTGTCAGCGATCCAGCGTCCTTCAGGACTTTGAATCCAGTTGTTTGCATTTCCTGACTCGAAGTCTTCCATAATCTGGCCGAATGCCATTACAGGCATTAACAGTGCCAGTAAAATAACTTTATTCATGCAGCGAGAGAATTAAAAAAAAAGTTACTTTTGACAGTTTTTTAACACAACAGTAAATATAAGCTATTACTTTAACCTGACAAAATAAATTATGAAGACGGCAGTTGTTGGTGCGACCGGGATGGTGGGACGCACAATGATCCAGGTGCTTGAAGAGCGTAAATTTCCAGTTTCACAATTAATTCCTGCAGCTTCGGAACGTTCAGTCGGAAAGGAAATTATCTTTAACGGGAAAGCTGTCAGTGTTGTGAGCGTGATGGAAGCTGTTGAAGAAAAGCCTGTATTTGCTATTTTCTCTGCAGGTGCCTCAACATCGAAGGAATGGGCTCCTGCTTTTGCATCCAACGGAACGGTGGTGATCGATAACTCATCAGCCTGGCGCATGGAAAAAGATATTCCGCTTATCGTTCCGGAAATCAACAGCCATGTTCTGAAGAAGGATGACAGGATAATTGCAAATCCGAACTGTTCCACCATACAGATGGTTATGGCACTGGCGCCGCTGCACAGGAAATATAAGATCAGAAGGCTGGTAGTTGCCACATATCAATCGGTTACCGGAACAGGCGTAAAAGCAGTCGACCAGCTTGAGAACGAACGGCGTGGGATAAAAGGAGAGATGGCTTATAATTACCAGATCGACCTGAACTGTTTTCCTCATGGCGGGTCATTCCTGAGCGACGGATACACAACAGAAGAGCAGAAGCTTGTGGATGAAACCCGTAAGATTCTCGAAGATAACACTATCCAGGTAACAGCAACTGTCGTCAGGATCCCTGTCATAGGCGGTCATTCTGAAGCTGTCAATGTTGAGTTTGAAAAAGATTACAATCTTGATGATGTACGATTCCTGATCAGTCAGTTCCCGGGTGTTATTGTCTATGACAATCCCGCTGAATTTAAATACCCGATGCCAATAATGGCACATAACAGGGACGAGGTTTTTGTCGGAAGGATCAGAAGGGATCTCTCAAGGGAAAAATGCCTGAATCTTTGGATTGTTTCGGACAACATCAGGAAGGGAGCCGCAACAAACGCTATACAGATCGCAGAATACATGGTCAGCAGGAAACTCGTTTAACTTATTATCTGTACATTCTCTGTGTTTCTCTGTGAAACAAATAATTACCTCTCCGTCTGAAATAGAAAGTTATTATAAGGATACCTTGTGATGTGTATCTTCTTTACTTCCTCATAAAGCAGTTTATGCAGTCCCTCAACATTCTCCCTGGTTTTTGCTGAGATAAACATTGTCGGGTGGTTTCTGTCGGAAGCCATCCATGTTTTTTTGAGATCGGAAAGGGAATAATTTTCTTTCTGTACCGGTGTCAGATCATCATCTTCCTTTAAAGTATAAGTGAAAGAATCAATCTTGTTAAAGATCAGAATTGAAGGTTTTTCAGCAGATCCAATCTCTCTGAGAGTTTCGTTTACAACTTTTATCTGCTCCTCAAATCCCGGGTGGGAGATATCAATTATATGCAGCAGCAGGTCCGACTCTCTGACTTCATCGAGGGTTGATTTAAAAGACTCCACAAGATCATGAGGCAGCTTACGGATGAACCCTACAGTGTCGGAGAGCAGAAAAGGAAGATTCCCTATGACTACTTTTCTGACAGTAGTATCGAGTGTTGCAAAAAGCTTATTCTCTGCAAAGATATCCGACTTGCTCAGAAGGTTCATCAATGTTGATTTCCCCACATTTGTATATCCGACAAGTGAAACACGAACCATTTTCCCGCGGTTTTTCCGCTGTGTGGCCATCTGGATATCAATTTTCTTCAGCTGTTCCTTCAGCAAGGCTATTTTATCCCTGATAATTCGCCTGTCGGTTTCAATCTCTGTTTCTCCAGGTCCCCTCAATCCGATACCTCCCCTCTGCCGTTCAAGGTGGGTCCACATTCTTGTAAGGCGGGGTAAAAGATACTGATACTGGGCAAGTTCAACCTGAGTCCTTGCATGGGAGGTACGGGCCCTCCTTGCAAAAATATCAAGTATCAGGTTGGTTCTGTCGAGGACCCGGCAACCTAGTGCTTTTTCGATATTTCTCAGCTGACCGGGGGAAAGTTCATCATCAAAAATCGCAATATCTATATTGTTTGCAGATACATAACCGGCAATCTCGTTGATTTTGCCTGAACCCACAAATGTCTTTGGATCAGGTACTTTAAGTTTCTGAATGAATTTCTTTACCGGTTCAGCTCCGGCGGTCTCAGTAAGGAACGATAGCTCAGCAATGTACTCTCCGGTTTCACGTTCATCCTGTCCGGGATAATTAATTCCAACAAGGATTGCACGTTCACCCGGTTGGTTTGTCTCTATCATCTAGTTGATATACCTCCTGTTATTCTGCATTGCATCCCTTATTGCCTGCTTCAGCGCACCGGAACAACGGATGACCATTTCAATATCCGACGGGAAAGGAACTGCCTGTGATTTCGTCCTTTCCAGCTGTGCAGGACTCAAAGCCTGAATATCACCCAGGGCACGGGCCGAAATGTTTTCGAAATTTGACTGTGCACCAAGCGGATCTTTTTTAAGAACCTTATTTGGATTGACCTGTATCACCTCAATATCTCCGTCAATACGGCATGCTTTATACTGAATTGTCTCAATAAGAGCGCACTGAAGTGTTTTGTACTTTGGTGTTTTAATATCATTTCCGAGTGAGTCTTTCATTACGTTCCCTTTTTTATCGAGTTGATAGTTGAATCCGTCTTCAACTTCTTTTTTCACAACAGTATCGCGTTGCATCGTCTGGTCGGGACTGACAACAACGTTCCTTACATTCACATTTACAAAATAGTCATATTGTGTATCAGGATTAAGATTTTGTGTGTGATACTCCACCCACTCACTGTTAAGCCGCGGTAGATCGAGAGCCAGAAGCTCCTCCTCAAATTCCTGCGGAAACTTTATGAATGATTTATTCTGCACCGACACAAAGACCCTGCTCATTCCAAGATATTTTGATTCCTGGATCTTGTTATCAATCCCTTCATAATCATCAACGTATTGTTTGGCTCTCACATATTCATTAAAAGCCTGCCTGTACGATTCTTTAATTCCGGTCTTCATCAGCTCATTGGCATTGGCATAATAGAAGTCAGCCGACTTACGCTTTGCGGCAATCATTTCCGGCATATAATCAACATAAGGAAAATCAACTGTTCTCCCCGAAGCGTTAAGAGGTGTTACAGTTCTCACCAGAGTCTGCCTGTCGTTCATTCTCTTGTTCAGGAGATATATCTCATCCCAGTTGCTGGGTTTTCCTTCCATCTTAAGGAATCTTATTCTTTCATTATCCTGCTCGTTCACAATCTTATAGGATCGTTCAAGGATCGCTATCTGTTTGGAGTCTTTAGGATCTTTACGCAGCTGTTTTACAGCTTTGTCAATCGCAGCATCGTAGTTGCCTTTTTCAAGGTGTTTTTTTGATGAACCGCATCCTGAAAGAAGGATGGTTAATATGAAAACAACAGGCGCAATTCTTTTCATAAAACTCTTTTTTAAATGAATATTCTGATAAAGGTATCAAAAACATGTAAATATCAAATACCCACAGCACTTTCTTAAACTTGCCGTTAATGTATTAAATCACAAAAGTGAGCCACATTGAATACCTGACCCTCACCGGCTGTCCTCTCTGNNGTAACATTTGTTACAGAGCCATCAGGCTCAACAATGAATGTCAGAGCTACCCGCCCCTGTATCCTGTTCAGGATTGCCTCCTGGGGATAGTTGGTACGTTTCTGCACCCAGTCCCTGAATTTATTTATATCGCCTCCCCTGAACGAAGGCATTACTTCAACCAGGAAAAACGGCTCGTCAGTATATTCACCTCCGTATCCCGAAAGAAGGTCGTCTCCTGTTCCGCCTGCTCCTATCTCATCAAGTTCTTCATCACTGGTTGAAGCCAGGGCTACATCTGTTGTGACAAATTCATTTTCTGCAGCCAGAACCGTATCAACGACCACAGGTGGTACATATTTCACGACCTCCAGGTTTTGTGAAGCTCCCGGCGGCGGAGGAGCAGGAGGGATATATATCTGTTCCCTGGGAGGTGCGAGATAATCCATTTGTACATTAATGTAATTTGATCCTGCTCTTACCATTCTGTCAGATTCAGGTTTCTTCAGAAAAGGAATTATTATAATTAACGAAAATATTAAAGAAGAAATTATTATGCCGCTTCCGACCACTTTGTTATATCTTCTTCTCAACTGGTATGCACCATACTCCTTATTGCGCTTTTCGAAGATCAGGTCATCAAAATCGTAGATCTTCAGGAAATGGTCGTCCAGTTTATTGATCAATTTATTAATTATCCGGCGGGTTTTCAATTTCTTTATACCTGAATTAGAAATATCGGGCAAAATTACAAAATAGCTTCATCCCTGCAAAACATATAACTGAGGCTTTTTGTGTTTGTTTTATAATTATCAGTTTTTTCTTAAATTTGCGCTGATTTTCCGGGGGTATAGCTCAGTTGGCTAGAGCGTGTGACTGGCAGTCACAAGGTCAGGGGTTCGATTCCCCTTATCTCCAC
>DCVC01000288.1:6726-13795 GCA_002328625.1 Bacteroidales bacterium UBA2198 | reverse complement strand
CCGTTTTCGTCAAGCAGGAAATTTGCAGGTATAGCATTGACCGCGTACATTTTGGCAGCTGCATTGTTCCAGTACTGAAGATCCGAAACATGAGTCCATGTAAGTTTGTCATCGGCAATCGCTTTAACCCAGTCTTCTTTTCTCTGGTCAAGCGAAATGCCATAAACGTCAAAACCTTTTTTGTTGAATTCTTTGTACACTTTTACCACATTTGGGTTTTCCTGTCGGCAAGGGCCGCACCATGCTGCCCAGAAATCCAGAAGAAGAAGCTTTGATCCTGTTTTTGAAGAAAGAGAAACCGGATTGCCATCAACATCATTCATTGTGAAATCAGGAGCTTTTTGTCCCACGGCTACTGCTTTCATTACTACTACCCGCTCCTTCATCTCCTTAACAATTGGAATTTTTGCAACATTGGTATCCATTGCGTTGATATACGATTCGATTTCAATTGCATCCAACTCGTAGCTGATACTTCTCAGAAGAGATGGAGAAACATATGAAGAAGGATTGTTTTTAATAAAATCCTTCTGCAATGCAGTCAATTCATTCTGAATGGCTTCGGCTTCTTTTTCAAGCTCTGCCATCCTTTTGCTGTCACTGCTCTGGCTGGCTGTCTGATACTCAGCATAGATTTGGGAGTATCTATCGCTCAAGGGTTTATTTGAATCCAAAAAAGCCTGATATTCATCCTGTGTCTTTGATCCTGTTATTGTTGCTTTAAAAAGCGAATCAAGGATTCCTGTTATTTCAATGTTTGAGTTTTCCAGATAAAATGAGGTTCTCATCCTTGAGCCGGCAGCAATAAGTTGTACCATGTCTGGATATTCCACTGCTCCTCCTTTCATCTTAAACGATCCCTTTAAAGCCAAAGCAGAATCGATAGTAACTATTTTACCTGCCACTCTCTGCTGAAGCAGGAATGTAACACTGTCGGCACCATCAATTTTTCCTGTAATAACGTATCGGGGCTCTGATGAACATGCAGCCAGAAAGAAAGTGATAATTAACAGATAAGCAATTTTTTTCATGTTATTTGATTTTTATATTAATCTCAGAAATAGGAATTTCGCGCAAATATATTAATTATTGTCAATGAGGATTACTTTTTGTAATATTTATCAAGAAGATTGATTGCAGCTTTGTAAGAGGTAATTGTTCCGTTTTGCAATTGTTTCTCAATCTCCGGTCTCAGCAGTCTTATTTCCTCGTTATTGAAAAAAGAATTATTCAGATAATCAATAATGGTATCATGCATCCTTGCTATTGCCTGTTGTTTTCTTCTGGCTTCAAAATAACTGTTATTGGTTGTGTAGGAAACATATTCCATAATAGTCTCCCATAATTCTGTAATACCCGTTTTTTCACGTGCCGAACAGGTGACGACTCTTGGTTTCCAGCCTGAAAGAGGGGTTGGGAACAGGTAAAGAGCATTCTGGAAAGAGACTCTTGCATTCTCCGCAGGGATCCTGTTCGGGCCGTCAGCCTTGGTGATTGCAATTGTATCAGCCATCTCCATAATACCTCGCTTTATTCCCTGAAGTTCATCCCCCGCTCCGGCCAGCATCAGGAGCAGGAAGAAATCAACCATTGAGTGAACAGCAGTCTCTGACTGTCCTACTCCTACCGTTTCAATAATAATTGTATCAAATCCCGAAGCTTCGCATAAGATTATTGTTTCCCGCGTTTTACGTGCAACTCCGCCCAGAGTTCCAGCAGAAGGAGAAGACCTGATAAAGGCAGAAGGATGAATGCTCAATTTTTCCATTCTCGTTTTGTCTCCAAGAATACTTCCCCTGGTTTGCGTGCTGGTCGGATCAATTGTAAGAACGGCCGGTTTTCTTCCCGTTCCTGCAATGAATAACCCAAAGGTTTCAATAAAGGTACTTTTACCGACCCCAGGCACACCTGTAATTCCTATTCTTATGGAATTTGCGCTGTAAGGCAGGCATTTTTCAATGACTGCCTGTGCAATTTCATAATGTTCAGGCAAAGAGCTCTCAGTCAACGTAATTGCGCGACTAAGGATTGTCCTGTTTCCTGAAATAATACCCTCTGCATATTCATCTGCTGAATATTTCTTTCTTCTTTTTCCTCCTGATCTGTTCAGGACATCCGGATTGATACTTGGCGGGTGGGGAACTCCTTCCTGTATCCTGAGAGTACTTTTATTCTCTTTACTTTCATCCATAAAATCTACTGAGCGGTTGCTGGTTGCTGAACGTCAGCACTCAGCATGAGCACAACTTCCGAGTTTTTAGGATCGTTAGTATAAACATAGATGGCTTTGGTCACTTTTCCTTTATAGCTTCCAGAATTGAAAACAGCTTTGATAGAGTTTGACTGTCCCGGCTTTATTCCCGTACCCTGCGTGCCCTGCTGAATTGCAGTACAACCGCATGTGGCTTTGATATGCCTGATTACCAAATCACTTTTACCTTCATTTGTAAAGGTAAATTCAACCTCTTTGGCAGCTGATCCCGGAATTTTTCCAAGATCAACATTATTGGATGCCAGCTTAAATACAGGTGCGTTTGCAATATCTTCTTTCGAAAGTCCTGAAAAATCTTCCACAAGATTTGCTGAAACATAATAGAATACTTTATTCTGAACAACTCCGTCTATCTTAACTTTTATCATATCGCTGACATTACCCCAATTCTGGTTCTTTGTGGCATCATAAGTCCCCTCAATCATACCTTTCTGTCCTGGTTTAAGAGTTTCAGGATTCGATTTGAGCGTCAGATGAGCAGGAACTCCTTCAAATTCAACTTTAACAGGAGTCTTTCCTGTATTAATTGTTTGCATCACCCTGCTTTTCTTCTCAGTTTTTTTAACATTGGTAAAGGCAAGATGATTGCTCTCAAACCTTACCTGTCCGACCGGAAATGTAAATAATTCTTCTACAGTCTTTTCCCGCGGGATTACTTCACCTTTTATGACAAGGACAACAACTTCGGGCTTTGAGTTTGTATATACTGAGAGTGTTTTGTTAAATGGCCCTGGCCTGTTAGCAGGATCATATATGGCAGTTATTTTTCCTGTTCCCTTTGGAGGAATTGGACTTTTTGTCCATTCCGGAGTTGTACATCCACATGAAGCAGCAATATTTTGAATTACAAGCGGTTGATTCCCTGTGTTCATAACAATAAAATCAAATGTCTGTTTACCGGCTTCTTCCTTAAAAGTACCAAAATTGTGCTCCGATCCGGAGAGCTTCATTTCAGGCTGTGATAACAATGAAAGTGTAAAAAAAGCTAGCGTCAATACAAAAACAATTTTTTTCATGGAATTTTGTTTTTATCAATAAATCTTTAAAACATTTATAATTTAATGGCAATCTGCAATCATTACAATTCTTTTATATAACAATAAGGATTTGAAATTATTGCAAATTACTCGTCAAAAATCAGACCAATTTAAGCTGTGTCAGTTCAGGGAACAAAAATAATAAAGTTTATACTTTTTACTAAATTTAAAACAGAATATCTTAGTTTTGCTTCCTGGCAGAGACTATTTGGAACAAAATTTGTTGCAGAGAAATCCGTTCTGTCTCTTGAATGCTCTTATAATGAGGAATAAAATCAGACTGGTAGTTACTGTTATTGCCTGTATGGGTTTCCTGAACGCAGGGGGCCAGTTTTATAATGGTCATCAAATGACTTTTGGCAAGAATAAAGTCCAGTATTATGATTATTACTGGTCTTACTACAGGTTTGATGATTTCGATTGTTACTTCAATGAATACGGGCGTGACCTTGCTCAGTTTACAGCCAACATTGCAATGAGTAAACTGGAAGAAATTGAAGACTATTTCGACTATACTCTTGAGAAAAGGTTAATTTTTGTTATCTATAATAAGAACGCGGAATATAAGCAGTCAAATATAGGGCTTCTTACCTTCGATGAAGAATCCTATAATACCGGAGGATTCAGCAGGATAATAAAGAATAAAGTGAGCCTCTATTACGAAGGGGATCATGAGTCATACCAGAAACAAATAGCAGCCTCAATTGCTCAGGTAATGATTAATGAGATGCTTTATGATGCCGATTTCAAGGATCGGATTACCAGTTCCTCTATAATAAATATGCCCGACTGGTATTTAAAAGGTCTCATCAATTATGTCGCTTTTAGATGGAACTTTGATACAGAAAACAGGGTAAAGGATGGGATAAGGTCGGGAAAGTACAAAAACATAAATCACCTTGAATATGATGATGCAATTTATGCCGGCCAGTCATTCTGGCGATTTCTTGGGAAAGAATACGGTGATGCACTTATTCCCAACATTATTTACCTGACAAAAATCTATAAAAAAATTGATGACGGATTCCTTTATGTCACAGGACAAAAACTTAAAGATCTCCTTAAAGAATGGAAGGCATTTTACAATGAAGAGTATGCAAATGATAATAATCGTCCTGGCCCTAACGGTAATGTTATCAGCAAATCTAAGAGGGACCTGCTTTATCAGCAGGTTAAGGTAAGCCCCGATGGCCAACATATTGCATATGTTACAAACGATTGGGGAAGAAAGAGGATCTGGTTATATAACCAGGCAACAGGGAAACAGCATGTTATATTCAGAGCAGAACCAAAATACGAACATAAAACAGATAATACCTATCCGGTACTTGCATGGCATCCTAGCGGTAGAATCTTAACATTCATCAACGAAGAAAAAGCCGCTCTTGTTATCCACTTCTACAGAACTGATGAAAGAAACAGGGAACAGAGAAATTTACTTTATTTTGATAAAGTTCTTGATTTCTCTTATTCACCCGAAGGGTCCAGACTGGTATTATCCGCAGTAAAAGATGGCATTACAGACATCTACCTTCATACCATTGCTTCCGGTTCAAATGAACAAATAACAAGGGATATTGCAGATGACCTTTACCCCTCATTTCTGAGAGGCTCTTCGGATGAAATAATCTTTACTTCAAACCGTGTTTCAGACACACTGGTAAATACTGCCAATCCTTTTGAAAGGTTGTCGCTGACATATGATCTTTTCACATATGATTTAAACAAGAGAAATAATCTCTTAATCAGGCTTACCGGCGAAAAATATTCCGACAGGTTTCAAGCCTCAGGATCAGCCAGGAGAAATTTCAATTATATTGGAAACGGTAATGGAATATACAACAGGTATACAGCAGATTTCGACAGCGCTATCAGTTACATTGATACTGCACTGCATTATCGTTATTTCATAAAATCACAACCTTTAACCAATTATGACCGGAATATTTTGAGCCATTCTGTTGCAACTAATTCTGACCTCATCGGAGAAGTAATTTTCAGCAATAATAAATACATGGTAAGGAAAGGCAACCTGAAAGAATCAGGTCCAATACCTGCAGAGGAATTAATTGTAACCGGGTTCCGAAAGGAAAGGGACCTGTCGCTTCAGAAGGCTGATAGTATAGAACAGCTTAGACAATGGCTCCTGGCTGAGTATAAAAAAAGAAGGGACACCCTTACAAAACCACTTTATGAGTATTATATCAAGGATGAACCGATAAATATTAATCATTACATTTTTGAAAAGGAAAAACAAAACTATTATGAGCAGTTATGGCGCAAAGATTATATGGATATTGACCTCGATACCGGTATAATTAAACTGCCTTTAATCAGAATTTACGAGACCTCATTTTACAATAATTACATTGCCAATCAGGTTGATTTCAGCTTCCTCAATAATGCATATCAGGTTTTCAACGGAGGGGCTCCTTATTTTAATCCCGGACTCAATATGCTGACAAAATTCGGTATTATGGACCTTTTTGAAAACTACAGGCTGACTGCTGGTTTCAGGTTTTCAGGAAATTTTGACAGTAATGAATATCTTGTCAGCTTTGAAAGCCTGAAGGGCAAATTCGATAAACAGTTAATTTTTTACCGCCAGGCATTCTTCAGTTCCGACGGATCTTCAAACCTGTTTAAATCACACTCACATAATATATATTTGTCATATGCGAGGCCCATTAATCCGGTACTTTCATTAAAAGGCACACTGGGATACAGGTACGATCGAAATGTCACTCTGGCAACTGATATAGCTTCCCTGAACGTCGGCAATTTCACAAAACACTGGGCAAATCTGAAGGGAGAGGTCATATTTGACAATACCCGGAAGAGAACAGTTAACATCTATTTTGGAACCAGGTTTAAAATATTCGGTGAATATTACAGAGAACTGACAAAAAGTAAGTCAGACATGTTTGTTCTTGGAGCTGATTTCAGAAACTACACCAGGATACACAGAGAGCTTATCTGGGCCAACCGTTTTGCAGCCAGTACCTCTTTCGGTCCAACCAAGCTGGTTTATTACCTGGGTGGTGTTGATAATTGGATGGGGTACCTGTTCAATAAGTATCCCATGTTCGATAATACCATACCTGTAAGTCCTACCGAAAACTATGGTTTTCAGGCACTTGCAACAAACATGAGGGGGTTCAGGCAAAATGTCCGTAACGGTAACAGTTTCGCCCTTATCAACAGTGAGATCAGATGGCCTTTTATAAGGTACTTTGCCGGTCATCCGCTAAGGTCAAATTTCCTTAACAGCTTGCAGGTTGTGGGTTTTGGAGATATAGGCACTGCCTGGATTGGCAAAGATCCGTGGTCGGGGCAAAATGCTTACGACCTTGAAACTTTTATTAACGGCCCTGTGAAGGTTATCCTTGACTCGAACAGATTACCTATCGTAGGAGGATTTGGGGCAGGATTGAGAGCACAGCTGCTTGGCTACTTTGTTAGAGCCGACTGGGCCTGGGGAGTTGAGAACAATAATCTTTTACCGCGAATATTTTATCTCTCATTCAGCCTTGACTTTTAACCTGTTAGCTTTTAGTCCGGATCAGATTTCCCGGGTTCCCCACCAATAAATCTTTATTTTTGTGAATTTTTATCATCTTCTGAAATTGTGACAATTATGTCAAAGATTCTTTTTCTATTTCAAAATTTAGGATATTTTTGCACGAATATTGTAATTTAATAAACTAAAAATAGTAGAGATGGCTTACAAAATTAATGAAGATTGCACAGCTTGCGGAAC
>DCVC01000288.1:0-6696 GCA_002328625.1 Bacteroidales bacterium UBA2198 | reverse complement strand
CTGCAGGCTGTATTTTCCATTGCAGCCTTTTTTATTTCGGATTATACTTTGACATTTCCACAATCCACTGGATATCTGAATTTTTCATCATTTCCTCAATAGTTATCCCGGGATTTTTCATCATAAAAGATTCAATAATTCTGAAACCTACCCATACCGCTGCTCTTCCGGGAGACTCACTGGTAAAGTAGCTGGTAAACGGGGCTTCACCAACCAGCTTGCGAATAATAAATTTATCAGTACTGAAAAACAGGTCATTCTCGATAATATATTGCCACATCCTTCCCTCATTATTTCTGCAGAAAATCATTTGACCGGGGGTAAAACCAAAGATCAGCTCATCGCTAAAATCTGGCAGCATGCATTTTGTAAAATATCTCAGCTTGCCTTCATGTATCATCTCAGTCATCACATTATCTGACTCGTATTTCATTAGTTCAAAATCCCATTCACTTGTACCCCATGCGTACATACAATCAGGAATAATATGGTCAGGAGTCATCCTTGCTGAAAGGTAACTGTATATACCAAGCTGTTTGTAAAACCTGCTGTCAGCCCCCAGGTAACGATCCAGTCCAATTCCTAACACTGAATCACCAGTGATAATACTGCTGTTAAATCCGGTGATGCAGGTGAACAGAGCCGGAACAGGTTTTCCAGGGAAATAATGCCTGTAGTGCCGAAAAGCATTATCAAGGTTTTTCTCAATATTGGATATATCAGGGAATACCTTAACAGTTTCTTCATATACCTCATTGTTCAGCCTGTCGGTGCAAAATCGCACAAGCATATCATTGAAGGAGGAATCGGTTATAAATCCGGCATTTATAACGTGGCTAAAAAGCTGAAGAGACTGATCATATTTTACTTTCAGCGACAGAATACTATTTTCAAGTTCATGCGGTTCAATTGTAAAAAGATCTTTTTCAAGTCTTTTTATTTCAAGATCAACGCTGATGGAAGAAATGTTGACCCTGTAGTGATTCCTTTTGCAGGAAATAATTCCAGCAAATAGTAATAACGATATAAAAATAAGAATTCCCTTAGTCATTACTTTCAGGTTTACAATATCTAAATGTATGTACTTTTACACAATAACTGCAAATAAAAACGTATCAATTATTTCTCTTATTATTTGCTATTTTTACATTTATATATTTTCAGAACAGACTCATCCTTTTATAGAAATAAATACTACCATATTATGCTATTAAACAACACTTTAAGTAAGAAGAGCCTGCTTGTTGCTTTTGCATTCATGATTGCCTCTTCGGTAGGTGCGCTTAAAGCACAGGATCTCCGGTTTGGAATTTATGCAAGCCCTGTGATCTCCTGGTTCAGTACAGATATCAGCGAAGTACGTAATGAAGGGGCAAGGGCAGGACTCAATGTCAGTGCAACAGCTGAAAAGTACTTCGGCTTCAACTTTGCTCTGACCGGTGGAATAAGTATAATCAGTTCGAGTGGAAGAACTGTAAGTGAAAATACCACACTGTTTAAGTTCCCAAACTACACTTCAGTGGTAGCGCCCGAGAATGCAATTGTTTACAGAATTCAATATCTCTCACTCCCGGTTGGAATAAAAATTAAAACTAATGAGATAGGATTCCTGAGCTACTTTGCTGAAACAGGTTTTGATCCGAAATTAGTAATCCGGGGAAAAGCCGACATTCCATCTTTAAATATAAAAGGAGAAAAAGCAATGACTGAAATAAAGCTGTTCAATCTGGGGTATCATCTGAACGGCGGAATCGATTATTCACTTGATGGTACAACATCATTGATCCTCGGCCTTGGCTTTGAAAGCAATTTTTTTGATATTACAAAGGATACGGGAACTCAACCTGCTGACAGAACGTCTCATAAATTAATAAAATTTATTTTTGGAATCAATTTTTAGTCTGGGTATCTATGAAAATTTCAGTCGGTCAGCTTAATTATCATATCGGGAATTTTAAGAGGAACAAGGAGCTTATCTGTGATTCAATTGCCCGTGCAAAATCAGACGGGGCCGATCTGGTAATATTCTCTGAATTATGTATACCCGGATATCCTCCGCTTGATCTTCTTGACCGCCTTGACTTCGTGGAAAAATGCAATCAGACTGTTTTGGAGATAGCCCGGGAGTGCAATGGTATTGCTGCCATTGTCGGGTCACCGACAATGAATAATAGTAAAGAGGGAAAAAAATTGTATAATTCAGCACTTATGCTTTCTGAAGGGAAAGTAATTTTTACGGCGAACAAAGCTCTTCTGCCTACATACGATATATTTGACGAATACAGATATTTCGAACCTGAAAAGAGATTTTCGATATTCGATTTTAAAGGTATAAGAATAGCCCTTACAATTTGTGAGGATTTATGGGATGAACAACCATTTGACAATGAATTTGAAAAGACCAGGCTTTATACAATCTCTCCGATGGAGGAGCTTTCAAGGCATTATCCCGACCTGGTTATAAATATATCTGCTTCTCCTTTTGCTTACACTAAAATAAAAACAAAAAATGACATCTTTATTTCAAAGGCCCGGAAATACGGAATACCAATTATCACTGCCAATCAGACCGGAGCTAATACTGAATTGATCTTCGACGGAGCCTCAAAGATAGTGACCAGTAAAGGAAAAATATTCAGGTGTATGCCATTCTTTGAAGAATCAGTTGAGACATTCAATCTCGGGAATATCTTTTCCGGGAATATTCCCATTCAGGATCCTGAACCTGAAACAATCGCCCTGATACATAAAGCTCTGATAACAGGAATACGTGATTACTTCAGAAAAACAAATTTTACCAGAGCAATTATCGGTCTTTCGGGAGGGATTGATTCTGCAGTCTCACTTTGCCTTGCTTCTGAAGCACTGGGTAATAAAAATGTGAAGGCATTATTATTACCGTCGCGTTATTCTTCGGAGAATTCGGTAAGTGATTCCATTGAACTGGCAAAAACGCTTGGTGTCGATTTTGAGGTTATCAGTATTGAGAAGCCATTCAAAGCTCTCGAAGAATTACTGGAACATGCATTCTCGGGATTGGAACCTGATGTAACAGAAGAAAACATCCAGGCAAGGATAAGAGCACTGATATTGATGGCGTTCTCCAACAAGTTCGGATATATCTTACTCAATACTTCCAATAAAAGCGAAGCTGCAGTTGGTTATGGAACACTTTACGGCGACATGGCAGGAGGATTGTCCATTATTGGTGATGTATATAAAACTGACGTTATTAAGCTGGCCCGCTTTATTAACCGGAACAGCAAGATAATTCCTGAAGATATAATCGTAAAACCCCCATCAGCCGAATTGCGTCCGAATCAGCTTGATACTGATTCACTTCCGGAATACAAAATCCTCGATTCAATTCTTTATCAGTATATTGAATTGCAAAGACCCGCTGATAGAATTGAAATAGATGATTCCTATAAAAATCTGGTGCCAAAAGTCATCAGGATGATTAATTCAAACGAATATAAAAGATATCAGGCTCCTCCGGCTTTAAGAATATCATCAAAAGCATTCGGTGACGGAAGAAAAATGCCGCTAGCTGCAATATACTAACCGATTCCAATAACTTACCTTATTACAAAAATCATAATTGGCTTTAACTCTTTAATAAATGACAAAAAAGTAAAAAACTGTTATCCTGATCATTACAATTACCTGTAAGTGAATATGTTAAAAAATGTTAATTTATTTTTCTTTGAATTCTTTTACTACCTTTGATATGTTTTTTAACATAAGAGTACCATGCATTACGGGAACCCATATATAGAGATATGTGTTGAAGGATCATCTTCAATATTTAAAGGACTTAATCAGAAAGACAAGGAATTGATTGATCAGCATCACATTGTCTCAATATACAGGAAAGGGGAATTAATTATAAGTGAAGGAGATAAGCCCAAAGGTTTTATGTGTCTTGCCTCCGGTAAGGTGAAGACATTCAGGGTAGGTGTGGGAGGAAGAGAGCAGATTTTAAATATGGTACGACAAAACGGGTTCCTCTGTTACCGTGTTCTGTTCTCTGATAATCCTCAGCCCTTCAGTGCAATGGCATTAGAGGATTCAGCAGTTGTCATATTTGAAAAGAATTGCCTGCTTAAGATCCTGAAACGAAATGCTGAACTCACGTTTAAATTTATGAAAGTCATGTCAGAGGATCTGCTATTTATTAACAACAGGTTGGTTTCACTTACACAAAAACATGTAAGAGGAAGAATTGCAGAGACACTTCTGATATTACGTGACACATACGGGCTTGAGGCGGATGGTAAGACAATCCGTGTTATGTTGCCGAGGGAAGATATTGCACATTTGTCAAACATGACGACCTCAAATGCAATTCGCACCTTGTCAAATTTGTCATCAGAAAGGGTTATAGAGATGGATAAAAGGAGGATAAAAATTCTTGATAGTAACAGGCTTGAACATATAAGTGAACTGGGATAACTTTGAGTATCTTTATTATTCCCTGTAATAGATTCTTTTAACCCTTCCGGGAATTGAGGTAAGTATTTCATAAGGTATAGTATCGCATTTGTCTGCTATATCATCAATTTTAATATTTTCACCAAATATCTCAGCCTCATCACCCTCTGATGCATCTGATCCGGTAATATCGGCCATGCACATATCCATGCATATGTTCCCTATTATTGGCACTCTTTCCCCCTTGATAAAAAGATACCCGTTTCTGTTTCCAAGTTTTCTGTTCAGACCGTCAGCATAACCAACCGGCAGAACAGCAATAAGACGATCCTTGTCAGAAACATCTGCACAGTTATACCCAATGGGTTCACCAGAAGCAATCTTCTTAACCTGTGAAATTCTTGTTTTAAAGCGGCTGGCAGTTCTGAGTTCCACACCGGGATAATTACCTATTCCGTATATTCCTATCCCTGGCCGCACCATATCAAACTGGTATTGAGGAAAACGTATAATGCCTGAAGTATTCAGTATGTGACGCATAACAGTATGCCCAACAGCATGCTGAACCGTTGAAGCTGCCCGAACAAAAACATCGGCCTGATTATGTGTAAAACTGTCCAGGGAAGGATCATCACTGCCGGCCAGATGTGAAAATACCGAGATCACTTTAATGCAATCACTGTTTCTCAACCTTCCGGCCAGTTCATCAATCTCTTCCGGCATAAAGCCTAGACGATGCATACCGGTATCTATCTTAATGTGAACAGGATAATTTATCAACCCATGCCTTGAAGCAACAGCAACAAATTTTTCCAATGAAGAGAAACTGAATATTTCAGGTTCCAGATTGTATCTTATCATTAATTCCAGCGATACCGGATCGGGGCTCATGACCATAATCGGGACTGACACTCCTGCGTTTCTCAGCTCCACACCTTCGTCAGTGTAAGCAACAGCCAGATAACTTACAAGGTGGTATTCAAGCAGACTGGCTATTTCAAATGATCCCGCTCCATATGCGAAAGCTTTTACCATTGCCATTATACGGGTTCCCTGACTGAGGAACCTCCGGAATTCATTCAGGTTGTGGGATATGGCATCCAGATTTATCTCAAGTACTGTCGTATGCGCTTGCTGCTCAAGTAAGTTGCCAATCTTCTCAAATTCATAAGCTCTCGCACCTTTTAACAGAATAATCTCATTACCAAATTCTTTGTTGTTAAAACTTTTAACAAATTCATCAGTTGAATAAAAGAATTTTGCATTTTCCTCAAATAGTGAACTATTCGCTGAAAGGGTTCTCCCTATGCCAATAAACCTCTCTATCCCGGTTCTTTTAATTAAAAGCGCAACTTCTTTGCAGAGTTCGGTTTCATTTCTTCCGCTTTCAATAAAATCAGACAGAATCAAAGTTGTCTTACGTTTATTCTGCGATTTCAGATATTCAAGAGCCATATTTAGTGATCCGGGGTCAGAATTATAGTAATCTTCGATCAGCTGGCAATTGTTAATCCCGCTCTTTAACTCCATCCTCATTGCAACTGAGACAAGATTGAGCATTCCTCTACTGATTACCGCTGTATCTATTCCCAGTGCAAGACAAACAGTTGCAACCGTGATAGCATTTTCAACAGAAGCGCCGTCGCTGAATGGGATTTCAAATTCAAAGGTCACATTATTGTAATTTAGTTCAATACATGTATAACTTCCGTACAGGATTTTTTTTCTCACAAATACTTTTGCCTCTTCGTCAACAAGAGACCAGTCAAAAAGCTCTTTTGATCTGAAACAACTCTCACTTGATAAAAGATTATATATTATAGTATGGTCCCTGCAGAAAATTATTTTTGAAGAATTCACAAAAAGCTTGAGTTTTTCTCTGGCCTTGGTTTCTACATCCTGGAAATTTTCACTGTGTGCGTCTCCTATATTTGTTATCACACCGATGTCGGGATCAATTATCTTTTGGAGCCTCTCCATTTCACCAGGCAGTGATATCCCTGCTTCGAAGATTCCGAGATTGTATTTAGGATCGAGTTTCCATACTGACAGAGGCACTCCTACCTGAGAGTTATAACTTTTAGGGCTTCTTATCACAACCTTTGATAATCCGGCTATATCAGCAAGCCACTCTTTCACAATTGTTTTTCCGGCACTTCCGGTAACAGCAATAACAGGCCGTTTAAAGTTTTTCCTTTTCCAGGCTGCAAGTGACTGAAGTGCCTCGAGTGTGTCATCTGTCACAATAAAAGCTGAACTGGG
>DCVC01000156.1 GCA_002328625.1 Bacteroidales bacterium UBA2198 | reverse complement strand
AAAGGATTCTTCCCCGGATCCAATTATATATGGTAAGACACTACATGTAGCCTGCTGGCCTTCTCCGGTAAATTCGATACGTCCGTTATTTATACTCCAGTCCTCCAGTGGAACGCTCCAGAAATCTTCACCTATCCACACCCTGTTGTTTAATGAATTGAAATCATAAATTATCGATGGTGGTTTTTGCTGGCAGGAATTTAATACCAGTGCCAGTAAAATAACCGGACAGAGGTTATTTAATATCGATTTCATATAACATTTATTTAATACCCCGATTTAAGCTGTGTACAATAATCTCACCCCATCCAGGGTCTCTGCCGGTCCTGAGCTCCGGTAATTGCCCCAAGCGCAATATTAACATCATCTACTATCTGGAAATCATACATCCCAAGGCATACAAAATCAGCACCATTATTAAATGCATACTTAAGTCCTTCTTCCGGGTTGATGGCGCCAGCAGCAAGGACCTTAAAGGCAATCCATGGTTCCTTAAGTGAAGCCATAAATCTTACTGTCTCTTCCGGATCGAAATCGAAAATATTATCGTGCCACACTGAGGCCGGCTGTGCCGACCAATAGTTATAATTATGGCAGGTCTTAACCCAGAAATCGGGTTTAAGTCCGTAATCGACACATGTTTTGATGGCCTCAATTCTGTGTGCTCCTATTCCTGCAGGCTTTCCGTTTCTGCGTATCTCTTCCAGTCCTTTTCTGATGAGATTCATTCGTTCATCAACGGTTCTTTTCTTCGGATCATCCCATTCCGGGTTAGCAAACCGGTCAGTGATTTCCCCCTGACAATAGAGAGCATCCCAGTCAGCTGCAAGCGACATTTCAATACCTTGCTGAAAATCCAGGTTTGTTCCACAGTCGGAAATAAACTTTAATTTTCCACGGAATTCGTGCCTGTATTTCTGAAAGACTCTTCCCATCTGTGGATTGGAAATGATGGCATTTATGCCGCACTTCTCGCCAAGTGCAAGCGTTTGAAGTACCTTCTCATCAGTATGATAAGTCTTTACAAGCTTTGAAACATAGATAAGGTCGCGGGCATGTGCCCACCCGCCTATTAAGTTTCCCCCCATAAGAAGACGGCTTAACTCAAATTCTGCAGGGTTGCCATTCTTATCCGTGTACCTTATTATCCCTTTAGGAACCTGACCTGTCAGGTCTTTAAGAGTTGAATAATTGAATTTGAGAAGTGTGGCACCAGTGTTTGCATCCATTCCGTCTATCGCAAGAAGTCTTTCTTCAAAACTATCCCATTTCCTTTTCCTGTATAAAGCGTATGCAAAAGCTCCAAAAGCAGGTATGGATATAAGATCCCTTATTGCCTCCCGCCTTCCGCTGCCGTTCTTTGTGTCGGCTGGCATATCTCCTACCGGTTTGCGGGCTTTTTCTTCTTTCCATCTCCATATGAGTCTGTCCAGACCAAAGTGGTTTGAGGGTGCCATAAAAACAAACACAGAGAGGGCAATTAGTTCAATAAGGTTCCTGTTGACCCAGAGGTAGCTTCCCTCAGCAGGCACTCCAAACATATACCCGGGAATCGGAGGATAAGCCACAAAGTAAAAGAAGATCATCAGGGTACCTGCTGTGGCTGCCCATCTTGAAAACAATCCCAATATCAGACCTGCTCCAACAAGGATCATCCCCCAGATATTCAGAAAATCGATCACACCTGTAACAGCACTGTTCTCTGCCATAGCCTGAAACAGTGGAGCAAAGATCCATCTCGATCCTGCCAGGTATGGAGCAGAACTCCAACCACCAATAATGATCTTTGAGATACCTTCGTATAAAAAGTGCCACCCAACAACAATCCTTACCAATGTAAATACCCACTTTGATATTATATTTAACCTGGGATCTGTCTGGATTTTCATAATGCTAATATTTAGTGCCTGCTGATCAAATTATATGCAATAATAAATATTTTATTTTAAAATTCAGGCCTTCAGCGGATTGGTTTTAAGGTGATTTATATGTCCCTTGATTATTGATGTCACATAATGTAATTCAAATTTTATAATTTAGTATCTGGCTTAATATAGTTAAATAGGGGCAATGAAAACAGTAATCAGAACAGGCACTCCTTTAACATATCAGGAATCTCCTGCAATATGCGTATTGACATTTTTATTCCTTTCTTTTTGTGCCGGTAGCCGAAATCCGGAAAATATCAACTGGTATCTGACCAATCCAGACAAATCACCTATTTTAGAAAAGCAGCCTGCTTTAGCTGCAGTTAAAAGACCTGATAACATCATGAATACTATTGTTATTGATGACACAGAACAATACCAGGTTATGGATGGATTTGGATTTGCACTCACAGGGGGAAGCGCGATACATATCAATGCCATGAATCCCGAAGCGAGAAAAGACTTATTGAACGAACTTTTTGCCCGGGAAGATAATTCAATAGCTGTTTCTTACCTGCGTGTAAGCATAGGAGCGTCCGATTTAAGCGACAGAGTATTCAGTTATAATGATCTTCCGCCTGGCGAGACCGATCCGGAAATGAAAAGATTCAGCATTGAA
>DCVC01000063.1 GCA_002328625.1 Bacteroidales bacterium UBA2198 | reverse complement strand
AACAGGAAAGCATTTGCAATCTCTTATTTCAGAAATCAAGAAAGATGGGACCATGCCTTCAACTTTCTGAAAAGCAATGATTTTTCAACTCTTGAGCTTAAACGTTATGATATTGACGGGGATAATCTTTATGCTGCTGTCAGTGAGTATCAGACGAAAAATGAAGAAGATGCCAGATATGAATCTCATCAGAAATATATTGATATTCAATATGTTATCATTGGAAGTGAGCTGATAGGTATTGCCCCTGCTTCACAGAAAAAAGATATCCTTGAAGTATATGATCCTGTTAAGGATATTGAGTTTATGACAGTTATGCAGGGTGTTAAGATCAGGGCAACACCTGACAGATTTTTCATTTTTTTCCCTGATGACCTCCATTGTCCCGGAATGAAAGAGGGAGAAAATTCTTTTGTGCGCAAGGTGGTTGTTAAGGTGAAGGTTGATTAATTGGCACAGGGCACGGGGCACAGGGCACAGGGCTAAGAGCTTAAGGCAGCAGGTTACCGGCTTGTTGCCGCTAGAATGAACAATCCAGCATATAATTTGGTTATCTTTAAGTTTATTGATAATAAATGACAACACTTTACGATCTTATTGAGGGAGAAGAAGGGATTATACTGAAAATTAAGGGCAGAGGCCAGTTCCGGCAGAGGCTCATGGAGATGGGATTCATTGCAGGGAAGAAAATATCAGTTGTCAAAAAAGCACCACTACGCGATCCTGTTGAATATAAAATAATGGGTTATTATGTCTCCTTGCGTAACAGCGAGGCTCAGCTCATTGAAGTTGACAGGGATGGAAAGCTTGATGAATCCCATATTTCAAATGGAGTCATTCTGAGCGATGAAGTTGAAAAAAACTGGCTTGAAAAAAGTAAACATATACAGGTTGCACTGGTTGGTAATCCCAATTCCGGCAAAACAACCCTGTTCAATTATGCATCAGGATTAAAGGAGAAGGTTGGTAATTATCCGGGTGTTACAATTGATTCAAAAGAGGGCATTATAAAGCAATCAGGATATACTTTCTCTATAGTCGATCTACCTGGTACCTATTCAATTAGAAGCTACTCACCCGAAGAGATATATCTCAGGAATTATGTTCTGGATAAGAAGCCGGATGTTGTTGTTAATATAGTTGATGCATCTAATCTCGAAAGAAATCTATATCTGACAACCCAGCTTATCGATATGGGTATTCAGATCGTAATAGCTCTTAATATGTATGATGAGCTGGGGAAAAAAGGTGATGTGCTCGATCATGTTTCTCTTGGTATGCTGTTGGGGATACCGGTAGTGCCAACCGTGAGCTCCAAAGGGAAAGGGATAAAGGAATTATTTGATAAAATCATTGATGTTTACGAAAACCGCGACCCTACTGTAAGGCATATTCATATCAATTACGGATCAGTGATCGAAGATTCCATTTGCATCCTTCAATCAAAGATTAAAAGGGAAGAAAACAGGGCTTTCACAAACATAATATCGGCAAGGTACCTCTCAATAGAACTGCTTGAGAACGACAGGGAATACTCAAAGTCAATTACACGATGTGTCAATTCAGAAGAGATAATTGAGACCGCGAAAAAAGAAGTGAACAAACTTGAAAAATATTTCACTGATCCTATTGAAACAGTTATAACTGACCTGAGATATGGTTTTATTTCAGGTGCATTGAAAGAGACACTTAAGCCCAATAAGGTCGAAAGACTCAGGAAGACTACGATCATTGACAATTATTTGACAAATAAATACCTGGGAATACCCTTGTTTGCCCTCTTCATGTGGCTGACCTTTTTTACCACTTTTAAACTCGGCGGATATCCCAAATACTGGCTTGAACTCGGCATCAGCAAAATAGCAGAAGTCCTTGCCTCTGCTCTTTCGCCAGGCATACTCCGTGATTTTCTTGTTGATGGTATAATAGGAGGTGTCGGAGGGGTGCTCGTATTTCTTCCGAATATCATAATTCTTTTTCTTTTTATTGCTTTAATGGAGGATACTGGTTACATGGCAAGAGCTGTATTTATCATGGATAAGGCAATGCATAAAATAGGGTTGCATGGGAAATCATTTATCCCTCTGTTTATGGGATTTGGCTGCAATGTTCCGGCAATTATGGCTACCAGGATTATTGAAAGCCGCAGGGACAGGCTGATAACAATGCTTATAACACCTTTTATGTCGTGCAGTGCAAGGTTACCGGTATATATTTTGTTCATAAGCGCTTTTTTTGTCAGAAACCAGGGAAGTGTTCTTTTTCTGCTTTATCTGCTTGGAATTTTACTGGCAGTCATTACAGCATTGCTTATTAAGAAAATCTTTTTTAAAGTTGAAGAAATACCATTTGTAATGGAGCTTCCTCCATACAGAATGCCCACAATGAGGAGCATCTTAAAGCATGTTGGATTCAGAACCGGCCTCTATCTGAGGAAAATAGGAGGCGTGATCCTCGCAGCTTCAATTATAATATGGTTTCTGAGCAATTTTCCCAGACAGGAAAATCCGACTGAAAGGCAAAGTAATTCATTCCTGGGTATTATAGGCCATTCTGTAGAACCGGTCATGAAACCACTCGGATTTGACTGGCGCCTAAGTGTGAGCATTCTCTCAGGTCTTGCTGCCAAAGAGGTGGTTGTAAGCACATTGGGAGTATTATATCAGGCTGATAGTGATGACACCAATATTTCTCTTGTAGAAAAAATCCGCACACATGAATCTTTCCCGGGGGGTAAGACATTTACTCCTCTTATTGCTTTTTCATTTATGTTGTTCATCCTGACTTATTTTCCCTGTATTGGAGTTATAGCTGCGATCAGGAGGGAATCGGGAGGCTGGAAATGGGCAGCATTTACTGTTTTCTATACCACCTCGGTAGCCTGGCTTCTCTCCTTCAGCGTTTATCAGATAGGGAGTTTGTTTGTTAATTGATTAGCATTTAATTACACTCTTATATCACGGAAGAAGGGGATCAGCTTAATGTAAAAAAGTCACATCACCTACCAGATTGAAATATTTGCCGTCAGCAAACTGCCCTGTTGCTTTCCAGACATAAACGCCCTGGGTCCCCAGATTTCCATTTCCGTAATATCCATCCCAGCCTTTATGGATGTCGTTGCTTTCATATATCAGTGTTCCCCATCTGTTAAAAATCTGGAGAGTATATTTTAAAACGTTTGCAAAAAAAGGCCTGAATGTAAAATCATCTAACTGATTCTCATTCCAATACCCTCCGGTAGGTCCCGATCGATTCCATAAAAATGCATTTGGAAATTTTATTTCACCATCCTTAAAAGCCACAACAATAGGAGATTTATAAACAGATGAATCCATACAACCATCTTTGGAGATGACCTTCAAAGAGACCAGATATGTTCCGTCGGATTCATACTTATGCCAGGGATTTTCATCTGTTGAGATTGACCCGTCGCCAAAATCCCATTTGAAAATTGTTGCGTAATAAGAATGATTTTGAAATGTGACTATCTGAGAATTAGTGATAACCTCAGTCGGAAAAACACTGAAAATTGATACCGGATTCTGATATACTTTTATTATTCCCTGATGAAATGATGAACCTGCGATATTAGTTACCGTCAGCCTGACAATGTAATTACCAGGAATATAATAGGTGTGAGTGGGATTCTCCTCATCTGAGAACATCTTATCTCCAAAATCCCAAAGGTAAGATTCCCCATAAGTACTTTTATTGATGAAACTGACAGTTAAAGGAGAACATCCTGTTGTTTCGGGCTTAAAATATGCTGTCGGAACAGGAGGAATACATACTGTAATATGTATAGTATCTCTGGCATAACATCCCCATCGGTCAGGGATAGTTTCATATTGTATTACATGGGTTCCAAGACCTGCTATACCCGGATTAAAATAATTATCTGTTACTCCTGTGCCTGACCATATACCAACGGCGGGAATTGCATTTAATCGTATCGAAGGGCCGTTAATAAAAAGAGTTCCTGCATGATCTATTGAAATAACGGGGACAGGCATTACAGTAATAACTGTACTATCGGCATCACTGCATTCAGGATTGGTAATATTGTATCTTATAAGATGATTGCCAATACCCGCAATAATTGGATTAAAGGTGTTTCCCACGACTCCCGGTCCTGACCAGACTCCTCCAAGATCATGAGATCTTAATATAATTGCCTGGTTGTCAACGCATAATGTATCAACCGGGGTTATTGTTGCATCTGGTGTGGCTACAGTTATAAGTGTCTCATCAGAATCGCTGCATCCATTTTCATCTGTAATACTATATGTTATAACATGATTTCCTGTTCCGGCAAGAGCAGGATAAAAATCACTTCCTGTTACTCCCGGCCCAGTCCATATTCCGCCTAAATCACGTGCTATCAGTTTAAAGACCGGATCAGTAGAACAAACAATACCTTCAGAGATTATTGTAGCATCCGGTACCGGCAAAACTGATATGGTAGTTTCATCAGAATCAGAACAACCTTCAGAATTTGTAATTTCATGTCTGATTATATGGTTGCCCGGTCCGGCAATATCAGGATTAAAGACATTACCAGTGATTCCGGCTCCCGACCAGGTACCTCCCGGATCATGAGCAGTTAAAGTAACGGGATCGGCATTTGCACAGAGTGGATCAACGGGTGTTATCGTAGCATCCGGATATGGTACAATTAAAATTATTGCTGTAGTTACAACCGGCGGATGATCTCCATTTACACGATCTAATGGACCACCAGGAATATTTGGATCATCATATGGATTGCAATAATTCCAGTTACGTAAAGTAACCTGAAAATACTGGCCTATTAGTTTATCATTGGCAACATTAAGTACTTCGGACCAGACTCCTGAGCCCGTAATAGGGCCTGGTAAAGTAACCACATCAGCTGTATAAGGAAAAGTCCTTGACCTGCCATTTACAGTAACAGGCGTTCCCGTCATGGTAATATCAGTGCCGTATATCCATTGTATCCATCTGGTATTTACATTAGGATTATCTCTTTCCTGAGGAGGGACACAATTAAACAGGGTTAAATCCTGAAAGCGGACATTTGCACTGTTCCCAAAACAGATTGGATAGACTGTTGGATTTATATGCATACGGCCGCCGTTATGATCATCATCATCCCAGACTGTAACAATCTGCTCCTGAGTGGATGAGGTACATATTACGCCATTTACCATCAGAGTAGCCTTTGGATGATAATTGCAGATATTTCCGGTTGATGTATATGTATATGAGGAAGTTGCCTCAAATATTCCGGGACCGACCTGAACTGCAGGAATAGTCTGGATAAATCCGTTATCCCAGTCATATTGAATTGAAACAGGTGTACCCGCATCGTTAACCCCGGTGTAACTGACATTCCATAGTGCAGTAACCGGAGAACATAAACGATCAGGTGTAATGTTATTTGCTTTTGATAAAATAGAACAGTTCTGACCCATAAAATTTAATGGAATCAGTATTAATAACATAGATGTAACAAATGTTTTCATTTTATTAATGTTACCTCTGAGGTATCACTTTCTGTATAGATCAAAATGTCCTCACCGATAAATAATAAATGAAATCTATTTCCTTATACCTGACTATTACCTATTCTAACGCAAACATTGATAAATGCTTATGTAAAGCCCATTAATTATTATACGAAAATCAGAGGATAAATGTTTCGATATATTTTATTTTTCTAAGCGTTGCCTTACGGGAGGTGTCTGAAAATGCCCGGCACTGTACACCGTTTACCCTACACCGCTATCATTTATTTAATTATTATTATAGTAGATGCTAAAGGCAATATAATCGACAATTTGTTTCGACAAATACATTTCACCCATCGATTTGACAAGGTTTCTCATAGTTTCCCGGCCCGGATTTATCAGTTCGCTTAATTTAGCAGAAGTGCCATCATTGAATGTAAGCAGGATGTCTCTTTTATAACAGATTGAAGCGTTATAATCGTTTGCGTCAATAATCCAGGCTCCTGCTTTCTCCTGCAGTTCTCCATCGAGATAGACCTGGATAGAATCTATTCCGGTTCCCTTTTTTATATCAACATCTCCGATAGAGAGGATGTATTGTTTTTCTTTTCTCTTAAAGCCTTCCCCTGAAAAGATCAAAGTTTCCATCAGGAGGGTATCTTTGTCTTCCAGGAGAGCAAAGGACATTTTTGTAGTTTCTCCGGTCTGCCATGTTTTAATAATACTATATCCTTCAGTGAATGTATATTCTGCAAAACTAGAACTTCCGGAATCCGGATTTATCACAGCAGTAAAGCTGAGTTCTCCAATATCTTCATTATCAATAGCAAACCCGGCAATGAGTTTATAATCAAATTTATTCCACCATTTATAATAGAAATGGTAATCTGTAGCCGTGATTTTAAAATTATTCTTTAATACCTTATTCACCGGTACGTGATTATGCAGATGTTTCGGATGAAAAACCAGTTTCTCAGGCAAATTAACAATCAGGTTTTTACTGGTCCCGGTTCTTTTAAAGAGTCTGACCGGAAAATAGAAGTGATTACGTGAAACAGAGTCGGGCCTGTAATCATAAATTCCGGCAATCATATCAAGCCTGATGCTGTCTTTGAACTGAATATCGCTTGATTTTGCTGCTTCCTCTGTAACCGAAAGCAGTTGGTATCCCCTGGTTACGGCGATTTTGCTAAAAGCTTTGTTAATCCTTTCAGCACTTTTATCAATCGACTCCTTCAATGTAAGTTTTTCTTCTGATGTGTCGATCCTGGAACATTGCAAGGATAATAAAGCAAGTAATATAGCAAGTGATAAAATATTCTTATTCATGGTTCAAAATATTTTGGTTACATTTTAAACACTGATTCGTTATTATTTAAAGGCCTAAAATCTTTTTCAATAATATATTTCAATAGCAATTTATAACATATTACTTTGAGCTTTATACGAATATACTTGCAAAATGTTTCATTTTGTGCAAGTTCGAAAAATCATAGCTTAGATATTTTAAAAGTTATTTCTATATTTAAAGATGAAAAAAACTCTTCATCAGAATTGTAGTTTACAAGGACCATAATGACAATCATTCTATTTATTGCCGGATTTGTACTTTTAATTGCGGGAGCTGAGTTTCTTGTTCGCGGGGCATCTAAAATTGCGACATATGCCGGTCTTTCAAAACTTGTAATCGGACTTACAGTTGTCGCCTACGGTACAAGTTTCCCTGAACTGGTTGTGAGTTCAATCGGATCTATAACAGGGCAAACAGATATAGCTGTGGGGAGCGTTGTGGGGAGCAACATCTTTAATATCCTGTGTGTTCTGGGTATTTCTGCGATTATTCTTCCTCTATATATATCGAGAGACCTTATAAGGCTTGATGTTCCGATCATGATATTTGTATCTGTCATCATGCTCCTTTTCTCAATTGATGGTGTCATATCACGTTTTGAAAGCATATTTCTGCTCACTCTCGGTTTTGTTTACACGTGGTGGGTCATAAAGACAGGGAAAAAAGAATCAAAACATGAGGACTTCAACTCTGGCGAAAAGAAGATTCTAATGGAGAAAAAATGGAAATCGCTCTCTTCATCCATATTTTATGTGCTAATAGGATTGGGTTTGCTTATTATTGGATCGCGATGGCTGGTTAACGGAGCTGCCTATATAGCACGTTCTATGGGAGTAAGTGAACTTATCGTTGCCCTTGTGCTGGTTGCAGCCGGAACTTCACTGCCTGAGGCAGCCACCTCGATTATTGCGGCAATAAGAAAAGAGAGGGACATTGCAGTTGGCAACCTTATAGGGAGCAATATTTTCAATATAATTTTTGTACTTGGTTTTTCGGGAATAGTAGCCACAGACACAATAAAGATAAGCTCAGCTGCATTAAAATTTGACATTCCGGTAATGGTTGCCGTGTCATTTGCCTGTCTGCCGGTATTTTTCACCGGAGAAAGAATTGCGAGATGGGAAGGAGCTATTTTTCTGGGATATTACCTGGCTTATGCACTATATCTGGTCCTGACAGCACGGCAACATAGTTCACTTACCATTTTCAATGAGATAATGTTGTCATTTATTATCCCTTTGACCCTTTTAACCCTGTTAGTCACTCTGTTACGTTCGGTAAGAAAGAAAGCGAAAAAACAATAATATTATAAAAAACAATATCAGACTATTAACATTAAAAATCAGAAATTATGGCAAAAATAGCTATGCTGGGAGCCGGGTTCATCGGCGATTTTTACACTTTCTCGTTACATGGACAGCGTGGCCGTGACACAGTTCAGGTTATATATTCACGCGATGAAGCGAGGGGTGAGGCTTTTGGGAAAAAGCATGGTATTCCGAAGTGGACCACATCGATGAAGGCTGCTGTGAATGATCCGGATATTGATGTTATAGTGATAGGTCTGCCTAATAACCTTCATCTTGAAGCAGTTAAACTGGCAGCTGCTGCAAAAAAGGTGGTTTTTTGTACCAAGCCTCTTGGACGTAATGCTGTGGAAGCTAAGAAAATGCTTGATCTGGTGGAAAAAGCTGGTGTGATTCACGGATATTTAGAAGACCTGGTTTATACACCAAAGACTCTCAAAGCTTTAAAGGCAGTGCAATCAGGGGCAATAGGGCAGGTTATCTGGGCACGTTCAAGGGAAACACATCCTGGACCCCATAGCGACTGGTTCTGGACAAAGGAAATATCAGGAGGTGGTGTTTTACTGGATATGGGGTGTCATTGTATAGAGATTTCACGAAGTTATATTGGAAAGGATATCAGACCTGTTGAAGTGATGTGCTGGACCGATACACTTGTGAAACCAATTGAAGCAGAAGATAATGCACTTGGATGGGTAAGGTATGAAAACGGAGCTGTGGGACAGTTTGAAGTAAGCTGGTCATTTCGTGGCGGAATGGATCTCCGCGATGAAGTGATGGGGACTGAAGGTACAATCTGGGTTAATAATTTTCTGAGGACAGGATTTGAAATGTTCAGTGCAGGCGGGAAAAAAGGATATGTCGCTGAAAAAGCTGAAACAGAAACAGGATGGATCTTCCCTGTGGGCGATGAGGTGGTGGAGCTGGGTTACACAGATATGTTCACCGATATGTTTAATGCTTATGAAAAGAAAACGGAACCCACAGAAACATTCTACGACGGATATATTGTCAATGAAATCATGGATGCCTGTTACCGATCGGCAGGAACGAAGAAATGGGAACCTGTGCGGCTTAAAGAATGGCGCGGAAGGGAAAAGACCTCAAAGATATCTGGAAAACAGGATTACGATAAGGATCACCTGCTTGTAAAGGAAGAAAGGATGCCTGATGGCACTGTTAAGCTGATCCTTAAGAATAAGAAAACAGGAAAGATCACTCAGACCAGAAAAAAATAGTTGTGGAACGCTGATGCTCTTGTTTATCATCGCAGCCATTATGGAGATGAGGATTTAAGAGCCCCCCTAAGGACTGAATGCAAATATTGTCGGGGATTATAAAAGCTTCAGGCTAACTAATCTCTCATTTTATTCTTCATATGTGAGATATATGAAAATTGAGGATTAAAAAGATCCAAAATTGAATATCATATACTATGAAATCAGAAAATAAGTAATATTTTTGCGCTGCCATATTCGGGGTGTAGCGCAGCCCGGTTAGCGCATCTGGTTTGGGACCAGAGGGNNAATCCTGCCACCCCGACAAACACAAAAAGACCCGGCACCAAAAAGTGTCCGGGTTTATTAATTACCTGAAGGAGCGAAGAAAACTTGTTTTCAGAAGCGACTTAAAGGTAATTAAGACCGACCGGAGGGAGGTCTTTTTGTGTTTAAGTCACAACAAACCAGGATCACCAAAGGTAATCCTGCCACCCCGACAAAAGAAAAATGTAACCATTACCCGCACCGATATCTGCTATTATTTCACCATTAGCAAAGCTGATAGTGTCGACACATTTTTTATTTAATACTCTGATTATCTCTTCCATATTTCCAACTAACCGATAACCATCCAATGGTTGCATGGAATCCTTGCTGCTATTACAGCTTGATAACCAGAAATATGTGGCTATAAAAAAATCATATGCTTCTTTTTCAAGTGAGTTATTTATAGAAAATGTGCCTGTTAAATGATTATACCATTGTGGATCAGTGTGCTCAGGATGGAACCTCTTTATGCCACCTTAAATCTGTTCACTTGCTTTCTTTGTAATAACATTAAAACCTGAATCCTGACATCTTATTGATTTATAATTGGTTATTTAAAAAAGATGAAACATGAAATAAAATTCAATTTATTAAATAAAAGTGAATATAACAGGGGAGGAGCTATGCAACTTTAAATTATCAGAGTAAATTCTATGGCTGTGAATGACGACCGTTTATCTGTCATTCATCGGGCTAAAACCAAATTACACAAATTTCCCTTTCAGTCATTGCGTCCAGTTTATATCTACAGCATGTTAATTACAGTTAATTAATCAAATTCAAATTCTCCAATATTTAAGATTTTTGCATCCGGATTCAGATCCATTATTAGTTTAATCATATCGTCATGAGTTAAACCAAAGGCATCTATGTTAAATCTGTGTTCTTTTGAGTTTATTAATCTAATATTCAGCAATTTGTATTTAACTCTTTCACCATCCATTTTCTTATCTGTTCCAATGGATTTAATCTCATCAATTCTTATTTCAGTTTCAATTATTTTTAAAAAATTATTTATTACTCTAAAGACTATACTATTTTGCCTGACTATCAGGGCTGGTTCATGAAAATTATATTCCTTCAATAATCTTAATATCTGATGTAACAAGATTAGAAAGCCGAAAATAAAGCAAAAAAGTATCCAGGGATTTAAAGTATCTTTAAAGAAGAAATAAAAGAATGCTGCGATTACTATTACTGTTCCTGATGTCATTTTAAATAATGAATTTAAAATACTCTTTCTGTTAAGGAAAAATTCATGTTGACTTTTCATGATCATTATTATTTATTGTAGTGAAGTTAATTAAAGCTGACGGATTGGCAACAGGTCCGGGTGTAAAAAAATGTCCTTTGTATATTTCCAGTGTTCGGCAATTGCAACAAAGGCACCACAACCTATCAACGATTCTGTTATTACCTGTACTACTCTACGGGATCCTCCGGTGAGAAGCACCCTTTTGTCTTTCAGTTTTACCATAATTGCATTTTTACCAATTTGTTATTAGTATTTCTGGTTGTCGCCACTAATTGCGCCTGACTGCCTGTCCGGACGTAATATATCCGGTCGGGACGGTTGGTAAGGCAGCATGATAAGCCTATTAATTATATTGCCTGTATTATACGAAGCTTTTGTTTAATCAAGGACTCTATTAATCAGCATTTTAAAATTTAATGACTTTATCCTTGCCGGATATATTTCAATTCTTTAATAATTATTTCGATTATTAAGTAATCACCTTTGATAAAATAACAGCATTACCAACGATAATCGAAGCTGAATCACTCGTATATTTAGTATCATGCGTTGCAGAAACCGGGTCCTGTATTGTAGCAGTTTATCAATACTACGATTGCCGGAAACTGTAAACGAGGGACGGATAATGGTTTAAATTAAATAACAGATTTCTTACATCCTGCTGTAAATTTCAATCAGGTTTTTCAGGCTGTTAACAAGTTCATTATAAAAAGGAAGATCTCTCCAGTACGAAGCTTCCGGTGACTGGATTATATTTAGCTGGGATTTTGTTAATGTCAGAGGTGTTTCACCGTTCGGCCCCCCTTCACCATCGGCACTCTTAAGAGCCCTGGCTCCTTTTGATATCAGCAATTTTGCTATCTCCGGGGCATTCTTGTATTGATAAGGAACAGCTACAGCAAGTCCCATAACATGAAGTGCTGTCTTTTCAAACATATCGCGTGAATTCGGATCAGCCTTAAAATCCAACAATAATTTAATAATTTCAAGATCGCGGTATTTTGCTGCAAGAAGCAATGGAATATTGTCTGAATCAAAATCAGGAGGAATAGTAGCTTTTGCACCTTTCTGTAAAAGAAACCTGATGATCTCTATATAGTCAGGTCGTAAATCGCTGACTGACCGGCCTGAATAGACATCAGATCCCCCGTCACGTATCATGCTTGCTATTATACTGTAATCAGCCGGAAGCATTACGCCGGATGCTGCTCCAATAGCCGAACAAAGAGGAAATGTCGAAATACCGGCTCCTTCAAGTTGCTTGTTTACATCAGCTCCTTTCGCTATTGCTGATTTAATAATCTCCAGATCACAATTACCTATTCCAATGGCAAGCAGATCTTGTGGAGGATACTGATTGATATCTATACCCGCTTCCTTAAGTTGCTTGAGATCAATATAAATCTGACCGGAGGCTGTCAGTGTCAGGAGGATAACAAAAATAAGGGCAAAAGATTTTTTCATTTTAGTTTGTCATTAATTGTTAATTAAGGTTGCCGGCCACCGGTTTTATTTCCTGACAAGTTCGACTCTCCTGTTCCTGGCCCTGCCTTCTTCTGTATTATTATCAGCAATTGGTTTTTCCTGTCCGAATCCTGCAGGATTAAGACGGTCAGCAGAGACTCCCTGTGTAACTATTGCTGATACCACCGATTTTGCTCTCGCTTCAGACAGGGTTTTATTCGATGCAGGGGTACCGACATTGTCTGTATGGCCCTCAACGCCAATTTTAAGATCCGGATTTGCCTTCATCATCTGTACAATCTGATCGATAACCGGTTTGGATTCATCCCTGATAGTTGACTTGCCTGTATCAAAATTGATGTAAAGAGCAATATGGCCGTCGCGGTTAAGGGCTTCAAACATACTGCTGGCAGTCACATCCTGTTTCATAAGTTCTTTTAACACTACAGTGAGATAGTAATCATCACCTCCAAGTGTTACCACTTCTACCCAAAGTTCATCAGCACCCTTGACGGCTTTGCCGATAACCATATTTAAACCATTATTCTCGGAACATTCAGCAGTCTGAGGCATTCCTTCATAAATAACTGTACCTCCCATACCCTTTATGGCATTCGAATAATTACGCATCACCTGAATGACGCTCGATTTCTGTGCATCTTCTTTTACGTAATAGGTCCTTTTAAATTTACGACCCTCAACCGTAGTACAGTTCTTCCCATTATAGAAATTGTAGCTGTCAAATTCAATATCTTCCCCGTCATAGATCGCGTAGTTGGGCATTCCGGAGAACCAGGGAGTGTCTTTAAATTCAGATTCCTGAGCCCTGACCTCAGTTACACCAGATAAGAAAAGTATCACAGTGAAAAGAATCAAGTACGTGTTTTTCATATTTACCTCTTTTTTTGAAATGATTGGCATAGTTATATCAAGCTTTAACTTGCTATGTTTAAGTAAAATTAAGCTTTTACAAGCTTCAAAGCAAATTTTTTTCAATCCTGAAGAAAATACTCCTGTTAGCTGAAAATAATTCAGTTAACTACCTAATGATAATACTTTATATAAGAGTATTTAATAATTGATGTGTCGGGTCCATTTGTCTTGCATACGGAATCTTATCAGTATATCCGATCCGGATTTCAGTGAAGTCAGTAAGAACTAACACATATATGTGAATTCCACTTCCAATGTCATTTGATGGTTCGCCAAATTGATCAACTATTGCCTTATAAATCATTTTGTTACTTTCTTACTATTTCGTATCTTTTTGATTTTCAATCGTCAACACTTTGTGTGAAAAATTCTATGAATTTTTCAGGTTAATGCTTTGAAAAAATGAACCTTAATCCTTCATAGGTACTTCTTAATGGTGCAATTTCATGTCGTTCTGTTGTGTCTTGTAAGTATTTCCAGGTTAGCCCGACAGGGGCTTCTTTCCTAATAATTTCAACCGTTTCCTTTACAAACATAAATGCAGGTTCATTTGAGAGGGTGATATAGAGCCGTTTCTTTAAATCGGGATTTGATTTTAAGAAATTTTCAATTCTCATCAGCATTATTTGTTCATCCCAGTACATGCTGGGACTTACTGCAATAAAGGCATCAAAAAGTGTGGTGTCTACTGTGAATGCATACATTGTAAACATTCCACTTATTGAGTGTCCCTCTAATATTCTATATGATTGTGTATTATAATTCATATCCATATATGGTATTAACTCTTCGCGAAGAAATTTTATAAAATTATCTCCTCCTCCTCCAATATTGAACTTTCTATCACGTGTTGGTGTTAAATCTCTCATCCTATCTGTATTTGGAAGCCCAACAACAATCAATTCCGGGATTATCTTCCATCTTGTAAGAATATCTACTACCCCACAAACTGGTTTGAAGTTTGTTTCGGCATCGAATAAATACAGAACAGGATATGGATTCTGACTCTTGATATAATTATATGGCAGATAAATTAAGAGTGTCCTTTCTTCATTTAAAATAATCGAATTAAAGTTGATTGCATATCCTAAACATACAGGTTTGATAGTATCATGAAGAGCATTTCCAACCTGTGGGAATCCAGTAAGTGTACTAATTAGAAATAAGGTTATTAATGTAAGGTTTTTCATAATAGGAAGAATTTTAAATGATAACTGATCATAAATAAATGCTATTGATCCCGATCTATTAACAGATTAGTTTAAGAAATAACGGCCTGGTAATAGGGCCGAACGTTAAGTCCCGCAATGGCTGGATAGCGTGTCGCTTTCGGCGCTCCGTCGCTGAAGCCTTAGAGCGTAATTGCAAAGCTTATGGCGACCGGAAGAAGAAGCAAGGTTGACGCGGCGGTGTGATGTCTGACTGGTGCAT
>DCVC01000092.1:4335-8413 GCA_002328625.1 Bacteroidales bacterium UBA2198 | reverse complement strand
GCCGTCGGCATTATCGAGTTCAATCCCAAAATGACGACAGTAGGGAATCCTCCCGTACCGGATTTTATGATTATGTCACCTGCCGAGGAGAATCCGGGGGCAGGAAGGACTTTTGCGAGGTATTCTTTACCGGCTAAAATGAATCCTGACAGCTTCATCAGGACAACGATTTCAGTCAGGACAGCCAATGAAATACTGAGAGGCTCAGGAATAACTCTGGAAGATTACATTAAAAGAGCCGATGCAAATCGTCTCAATTCTGTTCCTGCCCTGACGGGGAAATCAATCTATGTTAAAACAAGTGTAAAAACAACCCAGGTGGCAGTAAGAAACGTAATTGGTGTAATTGAAGGCAAAAACCCGGAACAGATAATAGTCCTCGGTGCTCACTATGATCATATGGGTATGCACAAAGGCTATATCTGGAACGGTGCTGACGATAATGCATCAGGAACTGTAGGTGTAATGACAATTGCCAAAGCAATAATGGATACTGGTATACAACCTGAAAAAACAATTATTATTGCTTTGTGGACAGCAGAGGAAGAGGGTCTTCTGGGATCACGTTATTATGTTGACAATTTACCTTACCCGGTAAAGAATCTCAGGCTCAACGCAAACTTTGACATGATATCAAGATATATTTCTGATGATGAAAGGAATAAAGTTATATTGACCTATTCAAGTTCGTGCCCCGAGTTTAAGGAAATGACAGAGCAAAATCTGAAAAAGTTCAAAATTGAACTTAAAGTGGATTATCAGCCGTCAGATAAACCTGCTGGTGGAAGTGACCACAGCACTTTTGTTGCTGTAGGGATTCCAATAATGAGATTTAAACCAGGTCACCGTGAGGAGTATCACACTCCCAGGGATGAAGTCAACACAGTTGACTGGGATATTATGGAAAAAATTGTCAGGATAAGTTTTATCAATATCTGGGAACTGGCTAACAGTAACTGGTAACTTTCTGAATAGCACTTTTAATTTTGTCTTTTCTTATTATTTTTAATCAAACTAAATACAGATAAAATGAAAAAACTAATAATTTTAATCCAGGTTGTCATGGTGGCTTTCTTATCATCAGTTTCATTTGATATTAAGGGTCAGGATCAAAAGCTTCGTATAATAGTTATTGGAGCTCATCCTGATGATCCTGAAAAGGTTGGCGGAACAGCATATAAGTGGGCACAGTTGGGTCATGATGTCCTTATGGTCTCCCTAACAAACGGAGATGCCGGCCACCAGTCGATCAAAGCAAAGGAGCTTGCAAGGATACGTCGGGAAGAAGCCAGAAGAGCAGGCGAGGTAATAGGTGTGAGATATTTTACACTCGATAATCATGACGGACAGTTAATGCCTACCTATAAGAACAGGTTGCAGGTGATACGCCTGATAAGGGGACACAAGGCTGATATTGTAATAACTCACCGTCCTTATGATTATCATCCTGATCACAGATATACAGGTACTCTTGTACTTGATGCAGCATACATGGTAACCGTTCCGACAATTTTGCCAAAAGTTCCTCATCTGGAAAAGAATCCGGTTTTTCTTTATATGAGTGACGGCTTTATTCATCCAGAACCCTTTAAAGCGGATGTTTGCATCCCTGTCGATGACGTCATCGAGAAAAAGATAGATATGTATCATCAGCATACATCACAGATGTATGAATGGCTGCCTTTTAACAGGGGAGCACTCGATCAGGTTCCGGCTTCAGATGAAGAGAGGAGAGCATGGCTTGGAAAAACAAGAAAAGCGGGATCAAGTGCAGAACCTTACAGAGATAAACTGATCGAACAATATGGCACAGAGAAAGGATCTGCAATTAAATATTGCGAATCATTTCAGGATTCAGGATATGGCACAAGGCTGACCAGGGAAAATATTAAACGCTACTTTCCTTTTTATTGATATTCAATATACTGGTTGTTGTGCTTCAGCTCCAGAAAATCTTTTGCAGCTTCATTATACCCATACTCGAAGCAGAAGTTGAATTTTCTGCCATCTGATGTTTCAATGATATGGGTGAAGAAACTGAAGTTGTAACCAAGGGCAAAAAGTACATCCTTATGTACTTTCAATCTGCCTTCGCTGTAAAGATCAGCCAGAATTCTCCTGTTTTTGCGAAGCAAACCATGTACATTCCTCACATAGTTGTTTGAATCACGGTTAAGCCTGTTGTTGTAGTTGTTTCTGCACTGATCCGAACAGAATTTTTTATCGGTACGGCCATGAATCTTATCGCCGCATTCGAGACATTTCTTTTCCACAGCACGAATGTTTTGATAAAGATATAAAAAAACGTTTTCAAACGAAAATAAACGAATATAAATGATTTTGAAACGTATATAAATATTTAATAACCGACACAAGCGGAGACGCACTCTTAAGTTTACTGTGAAAGTTTTTTTGTCATACTTAAAAATCGGTAAACCATGAACTCATTAAGAAACAGAGTTAATCTTATCGGGAATCTGGGTCAGGATCCGGAAACCAAAGCCCTTGAAAACGGGAAGAAAGTTACACGTTTTACAATGGCAACAAGTGACGACTTCAAAAATCCTGAAGGCCAAAAGGTTAAAGAAACTACCTGGCATAATATCGTGGCATGGAACAGCCTGGCTGATATTGCAGGGAAATATCTCAGGAAAGGCAGCCAGGTGGCTGTTGAAGGCAGGATAGTGTACAGAAGCTATGAGGACAAGAAAGGTGTTACAAAGTACATTACAGAAATCGTGCTGAACGAACTGCTGTTTCTTAAACCGGCTAAGGAGCAGGAAAAAGTTGATTAGGCAGACTATCTGTTTACTGAATAATCCCGTCCAGCCCTGAGTGCTTTCAGGTTTATTTCAACGACCTCATCTCCTTTTCGTCCGAATAACTTTTTCACTGCATTTTCAAGACTGTGAAAGGGCATTTCGATAAATGGGGATGAGGCTCCCAATATAACCATATTTCCCGACCTTATTGATCCGGCTTCTTTTGCAATAGCATCAGCATTAATAATTATATGGTTTCTAATCTTTCTGATCTCGCTTAATAAAGCATCAGGATCAGGGTAATCAGGGATATTGATAAAGGGATTTGAATTCGTCACCAGCCAGCCTTTTTTCGACAGCCATGGAAGATAGCGAAGTGACTCCATTGGCTCTACTGAAATAATCAGCCTGGCCATACCATATGGGATCAGATCCGAAGATATGGGCCGGTCGGATAACCTTAGATGCGACTGGACATCACCGCCCCGCTGACTCATTCCATGAACCTCCGATTGCTTGAGAAAGAGATTATTCCCGACAGCTGCAAGACCAATAGTTGATGCAATCGACAGGATGCCCTGTCCTCCTACACCTGCCAGTATTATGTCGTTTTTCATATTCTAAATCTTTTTTTATGTTCTATCTGATTTTTTCTTTTTAGTGGCTGTCTGGATGCATTCACGTGTTGAAATAATTACGGAGACACCATCATATTCAATTTCCTCTCTTATAGTCTGTACATTTTCTTCGTGATTTTTACGCAAGGGTATTATGGTTCGTATATGTTCACGTGCAACTCCAATTCCCTCGCATATCTTCTGGAGCCTGCCTGTTGCATGTGATTTCTGTCCGCCTGTCATCCCTGTCGTAGAATTATCGGATATAATAACCAGAATATTTGACTCTTTGACCACTGCATCAAGCAGACCGGTCATACCTGAATGGGTAAATGTTGAATCACCTATCACGGCAACTGAGGGAAAGAGGCCGGCATCAGCAGCACCAATAGCCATGGTTACTGAAGCTCCCATGTCGACACACGAAGTAATGATATTATAAGGTGGCAGAGCTGCCAGAGTATAACAGCCAATGTCAGAAAACACACCATTGCTGTTATATGGCTTAAGTGCTTCAATAACGGCATTAAAGGTGTCAGAATGCCCGCACCCTTTGCAGAATGAAGGAGGTCTCATTTTAACAATTTCCGGGACGCTGGCAACAGGATCAACAGAAAAGCCCAGCGCCCTGGCCACTATTACAGGGTTAAGTTCTCCGTCGCGCGGTACTGTTCCATCCAGGCGGCCATGAATTTTGAG
>DCVC01000092.1:0-4255 GCA_002328625.1 Bacteroidales bacterium UBA2198 | reverse complement strand
AACCTGTTGTCATATTTTAATGATTCATAGGAAGACAACAGTAATTTATATTTTTCCCTGGCAATTGATGGTAAAAGAACAAACTGCCGAGGATCAGAAGGAAGCTGTAGTTTCTTTTCGGGGTAAGGCTCTCTCCTTTCAACTGCCGCCCTGGAATGTGCAAGGCGGGTTGTGATTCTGAGCAGGACTGGTAATCTATACTTTTCAGAAAGCTCAAACGCATCAAATATCATATCATAAGCCTCCTGCTGATTTGAGGGTTCAAATATGGGGACAAATGCAAATTTCCCGTAGAATCTTGAATCCTGTTCATTCTGAGAAGAGTGCATTGAGGGATCATCAGCCGCCACCACTATCAGGCCACCATTTATCCCGGTTACTGCTGAGTTAATAAAACTGTCGGCAGCAACGTTCAATCCGACATGTTTCATGGCTACCATTGCTCTTTTTCCGGCATACGACATCCCCAATGCAGTTTCCATTGCAGTTTTCTCATTTGAGGACCATTCCCTTTGTATCCCTCTCTCTTCTGCATCTTTCGATCCCTGAACATACTCCATTACTTCTGTAGAAGGTGTGCCGGGGTAAGCATACATACCGCTCAAACCCGCATCAATTGCGCCCAAAGCGATAGCTTCATCGCCCAATAATAATAATTTCTGCATATACTGATTAAATTATATTTAATAACATTTAGTCAATTCTCTTGTCATGCTGCCTTCTCATCAAATCAATGTTCAAAAGCCTGAGCATTCTATAATGGACAATAAAAACAAGAAGTTGAAATATATTAAAAATAAGTTAAAAATTTTAACGTTCCATTCAATAATGCTTAATTTGCAGACTCTTTGACCACAGTTGGCCATTACGATACATAGAATACATTTGACCAGATACTTTTATACAGTGATTTTTTTGATAATACCGTTTATCATGACTGTTGGTCAGACAACGCGGTCAGAAAGGTTTTTTCAGGTTAGCGGCATAATTACTGATGAGGCTAATAATCCAATATCAAACGTTGGTGTCATATCAATTAAGCTCAGGAGAGGTTCGATAAGTGAAAGGACCGGGATTTACTCAATTACCAGCACTCCGGGTGATACTATTCTTTTCAGGGCTGTGGGCCATAAGAGAACTTTGAAAATTATCCCGCAGAATTTTGAGGGAAGATTTTTTAATCTTGATATAGTAATGTCGACAGATACAATTCATATAGAAGATGTTGTAATTTTACCGTGGAAAAGCTATGATGAATTTATAAAGAAAATAACAGAACCTTTACCTGTTGACCCTGAAATCGCAAATATGAACGAAAACCTTGCATCCCTTCAGGCTGAAATTGCGAACACAGTAGGTGTTAAAATAACAGCTGAAGCTGCCTACAGATATGCTATGAATCAGAATTTCAACGCAATGGCTACAAGGAATCAATATCCTGTCAATAACCTTTTAAATCCCTTTGCATGGGCAAAATTCTTCAGTGAAGTTAAGCACGGTCTTTTTAAGAATCAGACCTTTGATAAACCTGAAAAAACAAAAACCAGAGATAAAAAAAGGAAGAAGGAAACGGAAACGGAAAAAGAATGAGAAAATATGAAGGGAAACTGGTTGGAATTCTTGGAACCGTTATAGTTCATCTTATTGCGGGAATAATCTTCATGTCATTTAAACTACAGACTTTAAAACAGGAACGCTCCAATGATTTTGAGATAGAATTTGTTGCGATGGAAGAGCCGGAGGAAGAGGAAAAAATGATAGAATTACCTGCCACAACAATTGAAAATATTCTTCATGATGATCCGGAAATGCTTAATATAGCCAGAAACCTCGCAAGCAGAAGTGAAGAAACAATAGATCCTGACGATTATATCGACAAAGTAAAAGAAGAGCTGATCAAAAGCGGCAAACTCAACCCTGACAATTACATTGATGAACAAAAAAGAATCAGAGAATTGTCTGAAGAAGAAAAGATGTCATTTGAAGATCATAACAATGATAATAAAGATGAGGAACAGTCAGATGAATTGCAAAAAATGGCTGCAAATTATAAGGGTCCGACTCGCATATATTATGAGCTTGAAGGCAGGTATCATACATATCTTCCGATTCCGATATATAAATGCCAGGGAGCTGGCAAGGTTGTACTTTTGATAGAAGTGGATCAGCAAGGCAAAGTTGCAAATGCACAAATAGTTGCCAGAGAAAGTACCACTGCAGACGAATGTCTGGTTGAAACTGCCGTCAGGAGTGCACTCATTTCAAGATTCAACCCGGATGTTAAGGCGCCTAAGATCCAGAAAGGCTTATTGACCTATCATTTTGTGGCACAATAATGAAAGGTTGTTAAGGCGAGAAAGCGTTAGGGCTGGAGGGTTTAGTCAGAAAAGCTGGTTATTACTTTTATACTCATAAGGACGAATTACATCTGGTGTGTTTCTGTTGACCGACCTGTCATTAACCAGCTTACTTACAGTGTGGGCTTTAAGGACACCTTCGGGACAGGGTTTTAGCAGTTCCAGTAATCCGGCGGAGGTTGTACTGAGGTTTAACCATTTCTTTTCAGCACTGTCATCGAGTATTGCAGGCATCCTCTTTTTTGTGTTATGAACCATGGCCATAAGATCGTTTGCGTCTGTCGTTATTAGAGAGAAAGTATTATAAACCTCACCGGTACGACTCTCCACCCATTGCTCGTATAATCCTGCTATTGAGAAGATCTGATTATCAATATGGTATACATACCAAGGGATTTTTTCATTTTCAATATGCTGCCATTCAAAAAACCCTTTTACAGGTATGATGCATCTTTTTGACTTGAATGAGGCTGAAAAAGATGGCTTTGTATTGATTGTTTCGGCCCGCGCATTAAATGTTTTATACCTGATAACATTGGCATCTTCAATATCCTTTACCCATGATGGTATTAAACCCCATTTAAACAGTTGAATCGTTTCAGATGATCCTGAACAAATTACCGGAAGATCTGGCAATCCAAAAGCATGATAATAATAGCTTGGCTGATATCTGTCGTGTTCCGGGAAACTTGTTCCGTATCGGCTTTCAAGCTCGTCCTTTACCAGGTTCACATTTACGGAAAAGCACATCTTCAGTTTATTAAACCGATCTTATTATAGTCTTTAAGGGGCAATGGCAGAGAATATTCAAATAAATCTCGATTGGGCCATTCTTTTATGCTGTAAATTACTTTCGACATCATATTATTTATATAAGTGTTTATTTCGGGCCCGTTCCATGCACTTGAATTCAGCAGAACGACCCATGCCACTCCGTCGGATTGTCTTTTCAGCATACCTGCCGTACCGGGGAATGAACCGGTCCTCCACCAGGTTCCATTGTAAATGATCCCTCTCCATCCAACAGGTGCAAAACCATTATTGTTATCAGTCATAAATCTTATGCTTTCTTCACTCAGGATATCTTTTCTAGTTTCAAATCCATCTATTGCCAGCAGTAATCTCATCAGGTCAGGTGCAGTTGCGAGCCATGCACCTGCTCCGCCCAATGTCTCAATATCATTGCCGCCATAACTGGGAGGAAGCATTTCATTTGTACCATATATCGATGGTTTGCGTAAAACACCAGGCGGTTCATAATAAGTAACCTCAAACAAGGCTTTCTTTGAAGGCAAATTTGCTGCCAGTGCCATATCATAAATACCAAGAGGTTCAAAAATCTGCTGACGGCAATACTCCTCATAAGAGAGTCCTGATACTTTTTCAATTATCAATCCGAGTATTGCATAACCAAGATTGGAATATGCTTTACCGGCTCCGGGGGTGAAATGGAGTCTTTTATTCAGCGCAAATCTGATAATGGTTTTTAAATCAACCGGGCGTTCAATCCCCATTTGTTTTGCCACCACTTCAGGCATAAACATATGATCGCCATATCTCTGTGTCCAACCAGCCTGATGGCTCAGCAAATGAGCCACATTAATATTATAAACTCTTTTGTCTGCGGGATTGCTGAAAAAGGGATCGTCAAGAATTCCTTCTGCGCCAAATACTCTATTATCAAGCAACAGTTTCCCTTCTTCGTGTAGTTTCATTATTCCTACAGCAGTTACAAGTTTGGAAATGCTCGCTATCCGGAACCTGTTATAAGGCTGTATTTCCGTCATTTCCACAGTATCGGCATAGCCATAGCCCTTTGCAAAGATCAACCTGCCATCCCTTGCAATTGCTACTGAAGCTCCGGCAATTTTCCATTTATGCAGAAAAGACTCTATCAT
>DCVC01000194.1:12486-16858 GCA_002328625.1 Bacteroidales bacterium UBA2198 | reverse complement strand
AAAATTCGTCACCCTTTTCGTATTTCATCCTTGATCCTCTGGATATGTCCGCGGCCCAATCCCTTAACTTCGCAGCCAAGTTGAAAATAACGTTTTATCTTGTCGTCAGTTAATATTCCGAAACAATCAATAATAGCGGCCGGTTTACCAATTTGCTTAACTACTTCGTCAGGATCCAGTTCAAGATATGCTTTATGCGGAACTGCAAAAATAACTGCTTCAGCACCATAGAGAACTTTGTTTAAGTCTTGTTCAACGCGAATTTCTTTCAGTTTTTCCTGATTACGGAAAAACTGGGCTTTGCTTTGTCCAACACCCGGATATGAATCCTGTTGCTCAAATTCCCACCAGTGCTCAACATATGGATCATGTACCCTTATTTCAGCGCCCATCTCGGTAAGTTTTCTGATAACTATTTCTGAACCGCTGTAACGGGTGTCACCAACATCTTCGCGATATGCAGCGCCTAAAACAATAATATCAGCAGAGGCAATCTGCAGACCCATATTACGCAGAGCATCACGTGTAAGCTGTCCAACATGAAGACCACGTGTATCATTTATATCGATGGCCATTGGCGTTATCTTGAAAATATCATCCTCAAAGCCAAGGATATGCTTATAAGCCCAGACTCCAAGCCCCCCGTCTTTCGGAAGGCAATACCCTCCTATCCCGGGTCCAGGGAAGATAATGTTGCTGTGCGTTGGACGAACTTTGATTGCCTTTATCACTTTTATGAGATCCACGCCATTCCGTTCTGCGAACAGGCTCCATTCATCAAGAAAAGCCAGGATTGCAGCACGGTAACTGTTCTCGACAATCTTAGCTGTTTCCGATTCAATTGGCCTGTCCATGACTGTCAGGGGATACTTTTCAGTATTAAGTACCTCATTAAGGAATTTTACTACCCGGTTTTTTGCTGGTTCGTTGATCCCGCTGCAAACCCTCCAGAAATCCCTTATGCTAGCAACATAATTACGGCCAGGCATCACCCTTTCATAACTATGAGCCAACAGAGGATCAGTTTCAATGCCCCGTTTTTCAAATACCTTCTTCATTATTGGATATGCAACCTGTTCAGTGGTACCCGGAGCTACCGTTGTTTCGATCAGAACAAGTGTCTCAGGCGGTATATGTTCAGCTATCACTGCAAGGGATGCTTCAAGGGCAGCCATATCGGTTTGCCCATTGCGTACATTGCCAAGTTCCTCTTTCAGGTAGTCGCACTGAACGTCAACTACTACAATGTCTGCCAGTTTAAGTACATCATAAGTGTAGGTTGCAATAAGTGTTTTTTTGTCGTTTACACACCGTGCAATCATTGGATCCACTTCAGGGTCCTCCGCTTTTACCGGTGATAAACCACGGTTGAGTAATGGTATCTTCCAGAAACTTCTGACACTTGGGCGTTGCATCCCGATCACAAATTTCGAGGGTTGGCCGTTACTATCAACAGTATCAGCAACAATTGCAGCCATTACCGCTCCAACAAAACCTACACCCATGACTACAACAATTTCACGGTTTTTTGCCCGCTCCTGCTCTACCCGTTCTTTAATTCGTTCAAATTCTGCCTTATAATCTTCAGGTTCAGGAAGTGGAAATTTCTCCCCCATTGGACTAACTGAAAAAGCTTCGCTCATATAATCTTTGTTTTGGTTAAATAATTTATAAAAACTTAAAACGGAGCCTAAAAATAATAATTGTTTAATAATAACATAAATTAATTTGATCAACAGGACAAAACCTATGATCAATCAACCTGATTCGGGCATTAGTATTTAAAAAGCTTAATCCACCCGAATTATTTATTTTTATAAATTACCAAAACTGTTAAGATTATATATTAAAATTGCATGAAAATTTGATAATAGAAAATATGAACCAGATACAACAATCCACTCTTGATTTTCTGTCTGACCTTAAACACCATAACGAAAGGGAGTGGTTTAACAAGAACCGCAAAAGATACGAGGATGCAAGAACAAATTACGAATCATTCGTGCAGGGTATTATTGATCATATTGCAGAATTTGATCCAATATTCAGGGGGCTTGAAGTAAAAAGCTGCACTTACCGGATCAATCGTGATACAAGGTTCTCAAACGATAAGACTATTTACAAAACCCACCTTGGTGCATTTATTGTCAGGGGTGGAAAGAAAAACGGAGACCGTTTCGCCGGCTATTATGTTCACGTTGAACCCGGGGACAACAGTATGATCGCAGGCGGAGCATATATGCCACCAATGCCATGGCTGTCAGCAATAAGGGAAAAGATTGATGAACGAGGAGATGAATTACTGAAGATCATCAGGCAAAAAGAATTTATTGAATATTTCGGCGAACTGGAAGGAGAAAAGCTTAAATCGGCACCGAAAGGCTATCCGAAAGATCACCCTTATATCGGGCTTCTAAAAATGAAGAGCTTCCTTGTTTCGAAAATAATAACCGACAGGGAGTTAACAACCAAAGGATGCTTTGATTTCATTGTCCGGGCTTCAAGGACCATGAAGCCCCTGAATGACTTTCTTAATGACTATTTATGATTCTCCTAATATCACTTGAAAATCGGTTTACAGGAAATAATTCATATATTTAGACGAATTTAAAAATCATGGTTATGAAAAAAATCATTTACACCCTTCTTTTACTCTCTTTCGCTTCTGCCTCATTGTTTGGCCAGAATGTTAAACTGGACATTGGTATGAAAGCCCCGGAATGGACTTTCCCTGATGCTGATAAAAAGGAATTCACAATGGATTCATGGCCAGGAAAGGTTCTGCAGATCAATTACGTTGATCCGGATGAATCAGATTTGAATGATCCATTCAATGATGCTATTGATAAAGCCGCAGATATTGATAAGATAATAGATAAGGAATATTTTAAAGGTTTTGGCATTGTTGATACAAAATCAACCTGGAAACCAAACGGACTTATCAGGCTGATAGCAGGAAACAAAGCAAAGAAGTATGACACAACGATCCTTTTCGACTATAAAGGAACTCTTCAGGAATCATGGGGCTTACCAAGAGACAGCTACAGTGTAATAATACTCGATAAGAACCGGGTCTGCAGGGCAATTTACAAGGGAAAGATTCCTGAATCGGAAAATGAAAAGATCATTCAGTTGATTATTGACCTGACTAAGGAATAGTCTCAGGAAAATTTCCGGTGATTATTATTCTTCGTTTATATCCGAAATATCTTTACCAAGTTTTGCCTTAATACGTTCCAAATCATTTTTCATTAAGGTAATTGACTGAAAAAGCTGCTTTTCGGGCACCAGAGGTTCAGGAAGTTCACTGCTTATGTAGTTAATGAATTTCCAGATCTCTTTAACATCATTTACATGAACTTCGTAAGGTTCATAAAAAGGGTTAAGTGAATAAAGGACCAGTTTTCCCTCTTCAGTAATCTTGTTTTCTACGATCTTGAAGACAATCCCGTCATTAATCGTAAATACTATATAAGCTTTTCCATTAATAATATCCGACCAGTCCTGGAGGTATTCTCCCGTCACCCATGAACCATCGGGTATCGGTAACATTGAATCTCCTTTCAACTGGAATGTCCGGTATTTTCTTTTATCAGAAAGAAAAGGCAACTGAAATACAGGGAGCTCTCCTATGTATTCAGGATCAGCATAACCTGTGGTATAACCTGCTTTTGCTTTTTCTGGTACCAGTTCAATGTTTTCCCTTTTTTCAGAATTAACAGTAGTTGTTAATACTCTGAGGTTACTTCCTCTTACATAGGCATCATAGCCTCTTTCCAATTCTCCCAGTTGGCTTTCAGAAAGCTTTGCCAGATCGATTTTTAGCAGAGTATCTATCGAAATGTTGAAGTACCCGGAGAATGATACAAGGATATCTATTCCGGGTTGCGCCACACCATTCTCATAACCACTCAGGGTTGAACGTTTCAGATTAAGGGCCGCAGCAACATCATCCTGTGTCCTGCCCCTCCTTTTTCTTAAAAATTTTATGTTGGATGTGAAGTACATATAAAAAATTTGATTATATTGTAATCATATATTTGATTAAAATTTAATCAAAATTAGAACATAGTTTTGAAATAAACAAAATATTCAAGAAAAAAGTTTTGAGTACTTAGAGTTTTAAGATTTAAAATTTAAAAATATGGAAAACAAGGAATTTGGTAAAAAGCTTGAGGAAAGAACAAAAGCTTTTGCAATAAGGATTATCAAGTTATCAATCTGCCTTCCGAATACTGTTGAAGGAAAGATAATAAGAAACCAGTTAACAAAGGCAGGTTCCAGTATTGGAGCAAACTACCGTGAGGCAAACAGAGCCAGAAGCAAAGCTGATTTTAATAATAAGATTAAAATCTGTGAAAGTGAATCAAAT
>DCVC01000194.1:11147-12454 GCA_002328625.1 Bacteroidales bacterium UBA2198 | reverse complement strand
TACTCTAAGTACTCTAAATACTCCAGTCACTTTCAACATGTTTATTGCAGGAAACATAGACAGATCCGTCCTGCACCTTGACCTCGACACTTTTTTCGTATCGGTTGAGAGGCTCAAGAACAGCAGGCTGAACGGCAAGCCGGTCATAATCGGGAGCATGTCGGACCGTGGTGTTGTGGCAAGCTGCAGCTACGAAGCAAGGAAGTATGGCGTAAATTCTGCAATGCCAATGAAGATGGCAAGGAGTATGTGTCCCGATGCCATTGTGATAAGAGGCGATATGGAATCGTACAGTAACTATTCCAACGTTGTGACAGGCATAATTGCCGAAAGAGCACCTCTGTACGAAAAATCCTCAATTGACGAGCACTATATTGATCTTACCGGCATGGACCGGTTCTACGGATGCTGCAAATGGTCTCATGAATTAAGGCAGTTCATCATAAAAGAGACCGGACTTCCAATATCTGTTGGCCTGTCGATCAATAAGACCGTATCAAAAATAGCCACAGGCGAAGCAAAACCAAACGGGGAAAAGGAGGTCGGAAAAGATATTGTCCTCCCCTTTCTTGACCCTCTCTCAATAAGCAAAATACCAATGATAGGAATAAAAACTTATCACACACTCCGTTCGATGGGCATTGCAACCATCTGCACATTGAGGAATATTCCGGTTGAGATGCTTGAAAAACTTATGGGCAAAAACGGAATTGAGATATGGAAAAGAGCCAATGGCATTGATTCCACTCCTGTTATCAGCTATTCTGAGCAAAAATCCATCAGCACCGAACACACTTTTGAAAAAGATACAACCGACATGGTGAGACTTAACCAGCTTCTGGTAAGCATGGTGGAAAAGATTGCATATGAACTGAGAAAACAGGAGAAACTGACCTCATGTGTTACTGTGAAGATAAGGTATTCAAATTTTGACACCCATACCCTTCAGAAACGGATACCATACACTTCATTCGACCATGTTCTGACAGATATAACAAAAGAGCTTTTTGCCAGGCTCTACCAGCGCAGAATGTTAATACGACTTATCGGGGTAAGATTCAGCCACCTTGTGAGAGGGGTCCAGCAACTTGATATGTTCGACGACACTCCCGAAAAGGTCAGCCTCTACATGGCTATGGATAAGATGAGAAAACGCTTCGGACGCGACGCAGTTAGAAGAGCTGCCGGGGTGATGACTATCAGTGAAAGAGAGGAAAGAGCACTTAAAAAGTTTGAAAACGCTGTAAAAGAACAGGAAATGATGGAGGAGAGACTAAGGGGATATTGGTATTAGAAAGGCATGAAGG
>DCVC01000194.1:2792-11142 GCA_002328625.1 Bacteroidales bacterium UBA2198 | reverse complement strand
ATGTATTTAAACTGTCACTCATATTACAGTCTGCGCTACGGGATGATGTCCGTTGAACAGCTTGTGCAGAAGGCAATGGCTGCAGGAGCAGAGACAATTGTTCTGACGGATATCAATAACTCGACCGGAATACCTGAATTTGCGGGTGAGTGCAGTAAAAGCAATATAAAACCAGTTGCGGGCATTGAATTCAGAAATGAAAATGAACTGCAATATATTGGAATAGCCCGTAATAACAAGGGATTGCGAGAATTAAATGAATTTCTCTCGAAACACAACTTCGAAAAAACACTTCTACCCTTCCCTGCCCCGCAATTCTCAGAATCATATATAATATATCCTCAGACGAACACACCTGAAAGAAAACTATTTGATAATGAACGTATTGGAATAAGACCAAAGGAAATAAGCCGGTTGGTCACCATGACTTCAACAATAAACAGGAATTCAATGGTGGCACTTAACCCCGTGACTTTTTCAGATCCCGAAGATATTAATATTCACAAAAACCTTCGTGCAATAGACAACAACATTCTTCTCAGCCATCTTAAGCCATGGCAGTGTGCAGGAGACGATGAGCTCTTCAGGTTTAACAGGGAGAGTGAAAACATCTTCCGCGAATACCCTCAGATAATACTTAACACAAAGAGACTGCTGGAAGAGTGTACCTTAAATTTTGACAGCGAGACCTTGAAAAACAAAAAGATCTTTTCTGCCAGCAGATATGATGATAAACTTCTTCTTGAGAAGCTTGCCTGGGACGGAATGATTTACAGGTACGGAAAACAGAATAACGAAGCAAAAAAAAGAATCAGACATGAACTTGAGATAATCGACAAACTCGGCTTCTCCGCATACTTTCTCATCACATGGGATATTGTAAGGTACTCCATGGCAAGGGGGTTTTATCATGTTGGACGCGGCAGCGGAGCTAATTCAATAGTTGCTTACTGTCTGAAAATCACGAATGTTGACCCAATTGATCTAAACCTTTACTTCGAGAGGTTCATTAACCCAAAAAGAAGCAGTCCGCCTGACTTCGATATTGACTATTCCTGGAAAGAGAGAGACGAAGTGATAGACTATATTTTTAAAAGGTACGGTTATTCCCACACCGCTCTCCTTGGAACGATAAGCACCTTCAGGGGCAAGTCAATAGTACGTGAGCTTGGAAAAGTCCATGGACTTCCCAAGGAAGAGATCGATTCCCTTATCGAGAACCCATCAATGGAGGCAAACAGAAATGATATCACAGATACTATTTTTTCAATTGGACTCAGAATTGCAGATTTTCCGAATATGAGAAGCATTCATGCCGGAGGTATTCTTATTTCTGAAGAGCCAGTTTCCTGTTATACTGCGCTGGATATGCCTCCGAAAGGTTTTCCCACAACACAGTGGGATATGTATACTGCTGAGGAGATTGGATTTGAGAAACTCGATATTTTGAGTCAGCGTGGTATTGGCCATATACGCGAAAGTGCAGAGATTATCATGCGAAATCGCTCAATTGATGTTGATATACATGCGATCCAGAAGTTCAAGAATGACCCGAAGGTCAAAGAATATCTCAAAACGGGTGAGACCAAAGGGTGTTTCTACGTTGAGAGTCCTTCCATGAGGGGGCTTCTGCAAAAATTGCAATGCGAAGATTATCCTACCCTTGTTGCAGCAAGCTCTATTATCAGGCCGGGCGTTGCGCGTTCAGGAATGATGCGGGAATATATATTCAGGTTTCATAACCCCGGGAAATTCGAGTATATCCATCCTGTTATGAAGGAACAGCTTGAAGAAACGTTTGGTGTAATGGTTTACCAGGAAGATGTTCTTAAAGTCTGTCATTATTTTGCAGGTCTTGATCTTGCCGATGCCGATACCCTTCGGCGTGCAATGAGTGGCAAATACCGTTCGAAGCAGGAGATGCAGCGGATCGTTGACAGGTTCTTCTCAAACTGCCATGAAAGGGGTTACAGCGAAGAGATCACAAAAGAGGTTTGGAGACAGATTGAATCGTTTGCCGGTTATTCATTCTCTAAAGCCCACTCAGCTTCGTATGCAGTCGAGAGTTTTCAAAGCCTTTACCTCAAGGCACATTTCCCGCTCGAATTTATGGTTGCAGTTATAAATAATTTCGGAGGATTTTACAGAACATGGGTATATGTACATGAAGCAAAAAGATGTGGTGCAAAAATCGAATTGCCATGTGTAAACAGAAGCAGTTGTAAGACAACCATCTATAATACAGACATATACCTCGGGTTTATCCATATCACTGGTATTGAAGACAAACTTGCATGCTCAATCGAAGAGATAAGGAAAAATGAAGGTCCCTTCAGGGATCTTGATGATTTTGTATCTAGGGTTGGTCCTGGACTTGAACAGGTTATTCTTCTCATAAGAGCCGGGGCATTCCGTTTTACAGGCAAGAAGAAAGCAGTACTTCTCTGGGAAGCCCATATGATGATTAATAAGAATAACCATGAGAGCATCAGACCGCTATTCTCCTCCCCTGCCCGAAGCTTTATTCTTCCCGACCTGGATCAGGATAAGCTCGGAGATGCTTATGACGAAATTGAACTTTTTGGTTTTCCCGTCACAATGAGCTGGTTTGATATGCTCGAAACCTCATTCCGGGGTGAAATAACTGCCCGGGAAATGAACAGGTACATTGGTCGTAAAGTCAGAATGATCGGACACCTTGTAACCATTAAATATATTAAAACAATAAAAAAAGAGTGGATGAATTTCGGATGCTTCATTGATGTTGAAGGAGACTATTTTGATACCACACATTTTTCCCAGTCACTCAAGGAGTACCCTTTCAAGGGAAGTGGTACATACCTGATCCTGGGCAAAGTAGTGGAGGAATTTGGTTTCCCGTCGCTTGAAGTGGAGAAACTTGCCAAACTCCCTGTCAGACCGGATAAAAGATACTGATTAGCAAATTGTTAATTATTCGCCGGAGAGGCGTGTTGCTTTAAGGACACCCTTTATGGAATGAATTTTCCTGATAATCCCATAAAGAACATCGTTGTTGGGTACTAAAATGTTGAGTAAGCCCTCAAATATACCCTCATCCATGTTATAACTGAAATTCCGTATATTGACATTATAGGCAGCAATAATATCTGCTATTTTATTAACTATGCCGATATCTTCAACGCCTGAAATCTTTATAGTAGCGGTGAACGAAGGGGTGCTCTTTGTTTTGGTCCAGCGGGCAACAACAACCCGGTATGGATATCTTGAAATCATATAATGTGCATTAGGGCAGCCTGTCCTGTGTATTTTTATACCTTCTGATATTGTAACGAAGCCAAAAATCGAATCTCCAAATACAGGGTTGCAGCATTTTGAAAGTTTATAGTCAAGACCTTCTACCCTGTCCTCAATAATAAGAAAATCTGAATATTGTGTTCCAGGTATATCCTTGGTTTCTTTTTCAGGTAAAGCAGCTGTCTGACCTGCTGGTTCTTCTATTTCTTCTTTTAATAATACTTCCTTTATATTGAGTAAGTCAATTCTCCCCGACTCTATCGAAGAATATAGATCCTGTGAGGTTTTTAGATTGTATATATTAATAAGTTTCTGTATTACAGCATCCCCGTAAGCAATTTTCCAGTTCTTCAGTCTTCTCATGAGCATCTCTTTTCCTTCGGCTGCTGCTTTGGTTTTCTCAGCATTCAAAGCCATCTTTATTTTAGTCTTAGCCTTACTGGTGATGACAAAAGAGAGCCAATCCTGTTTGGGTTTCTGGCTTTTTGATCTGATGATTGAGACATGGTCACCATTTTGAAGAACATACTTGATTGTAACATTCTTTCCATTCACTTTGGCCCCAACGCATGAAGCTCCCACTGCTGTGTGAATATCAAAAGCAAAGTCGAGCACTGTAGATCCTGCCGGAAGCTGGCGAAGATCACCTTTTGGAGTGAAAACAAACACTTCATCGGTATATAATCCTGACCGTACCTGATCGAGAAATGCTTTATCCTCTTTTTCAGAAGATTCAAGTATTTCGCGCATTCTGGTCAACCATGCATCAAGCCCCCCCTCCCCTTTTATACCTTTATATTTGAAGTGAGCAGCCAACCCCTTTTCAGCAATCTCATCCATCTTTGCCGATCTGATCTGCACCTCGACCCATTTTCCTCTGGGACCAACAACAGTTGTATGGAGGGATTCATACCCGTTGGATTTGGGCACTGAAATCCAGTCTCTCAACCTGCTTGGATTAGGCTGATAAAGATCTGTGACTATTGAATAAACCCTCCAGCAATCAGATTTTTCGTTTGCAGGATCACTTTCAATTATTATTCTTACTGCAAACAAGTCGTAAACCTCATCGAAATCCACCCCTTGCTTTTTCATTTTAAGCATGATGGAATGTATCGATTTGGTACGGCTTTTTATAGCAAACCTAAATCCCTGCTTTTCAAGTTTTTCACTCAGGGGAACAGAGAACTCTTTTATAAGTTTGTTTCGTGAGGCTGTTGTTTGTTTAAGACGGCATTCAACATAATTATATTGTTCAGGTTCCATATACCTTACGGCAAGATCCTCCATTTCTGATTTTATATTATAGAAGCCAAGACGGTGTGCAAGCGGAGCATAAAGAAAATATGTCTCGGAAGCAAGGGGCAACCTCTCTTTTTCCGGGGCAGAGTCAAGGTTGCGCATATACTCAAGCCTTTCAACCAGTTTAATAAGTATCACTCTAACATCATCTGCAAGACTCAGGAGAAGTTTTCTGAAATTCTCAGCCTGGTACGACGACTGCATCGAGTCGATATCGGTAATCCTCGAAAATCCCTGTAATATTTCAACAGATTTCTTACCAAATTCTTTTTCAAGTTCAGATGGAGTTGCATCAAGCCTGTCATAAGTATCATGGAGCAGGGCTGTAACGATGGATGTAACCCCAAGACCCATTTCACCTGCAATGATTTTTGCCACCGACAGAGCATGAAGAACCTCGGGTTCCCCGGTAATAGTAATATTGTTGCCACATGCTTTAATGGCAAGATCGAGTGCTTTTCTTATTTTAATGCTGTCGCCTGTGCCTGTTGAACTCTTTGAGGCTTTCAGCAAAGCTCTGTAAGCAGTATTTATCTTCTTTGTATCCAAAGGCTGAGTCCTTCTGAATAAATTACCTGAAAGGAAGTAATTAATTTGAAGTTAGGTAAATTTTACAGCTCTTTTTTTTTGAAGATTATTTATTTTTTCGGATTTTTCTTATCAAGGTTTTCAAGATTCTTAAGCTCCTCGATACCAGTGTTTTTTGAAAGATCCGACAAGCTCTTCAGATCGAGGTCGCCTTTTATTGAAATTATTGCATTGTCATTGGGTCCGCCTGCAATAACAAGTAATTCGGTTATGATATTCCCATTCTGCCTGATCAGGAATTTCGTTGTTGACCCTCCTTCTCTTACAACCAGTAGCTCTTCATAAACAGAAAAATCCATTTTCTTACTCAGTTCATTATAGAAGTTTAGGTTCCTGTTCAGTAATGAATCCTCCACAGTCAGGATCCTGATTGATTTGAGACGCCGGAGAATGTCAGCACCATCTTCATTTTTATCTCCCTTGCCGGCAAAAAGATTTAGCATTTTACTCGATATTGAGACCAAAGTAAAGCCTTCGCGCTCCGAATATTTATTGAACATATCATCAATTGCATTTGTCTGAGCCTGTATTACCAACATCAGGCAAAAAGCTGTGCATGTAAGAATGAACCTCTTCATATTGTTAAATATTAATTATTTGTCTATCTGAAGTCGACCGGATTGATTATTCCCATTGCTTTATCTAAATGATTCAGTGTTTTTATTTTTTCCTCAAATATCACCGTTGATTTGTTGATTTTATTGAGGCTTTTTCCGGTAACATCCTGAATTAAACCCGAAGATTCAAATAACTGAGCCCCGCTGTTTAACCGGGCCGATACATTATAAAGAATTTTCATTGTCTCCGCATAAGCTATTTCAGGATCTGAAAAAGTGTCTTTAGTCTCCGTCCTGTGAAAAAAGAAGAAATATGACCCAGCTAGAATCAGTAATCCTGCAGCAATACCTGCAATTGAAAAAAGAAGTCTTCTGCCTTGTACCGGAATCTGAAACTTATTTTCCTTTTCAACAGCAGAAATGATTTTATTCTCAAAATCCGGTCCGGGTGCAGGAATAATTACTAATCTGTCATAGTAATTGAAAATACCCTTTTCGGAAAGCAAATCTTCAGGGACATCACCTTCCCTGAAAAACTGTTTTAGGATCAGTTCCTCTTTTTCCGTGCTTTCACCCTCATAATACCTTGAAAGCAATTTCCTAATATCCTCTGAATTCATAGGTGTATTTTAAATATTGATCTCTAATTAACTTCCTGGCTCTCGATATATTTACACGTAATTTATTGATATTTTCACCTTTAATATCTGCAATTTCTTCATATGAAAGGCCTTCAATATCCCTGAGCTTTATCAATTCCCTGTAGGTTTCAGGCAGTCTCTCAATAATCTTATTAAGGATTGATGCTATTTCATTTTTCTCCATTTCTTCATGAGGAGTCGGTTCCTGTGTTTTAAGAAAACTGGTGTCAGGATTGTTACCGGACTCGTACTGTTTGTTCTTTCTTAACTGGTCAATGCAATAGTTCTTCGTCATTGTCAGTGCAAGTGCTTCAACACTTTTATATTCGTCAAGTTTTGCATTCATCTTCCATAACCTGATAAAAACCTCCTGCACAGTATCCTCTGCTGCAGTCTGATCCCTGAGAATGCGATATGCATATCCATACAATTTACGGCTTATATTTCTAACAAGATCATTAAAATCAATCCTGTTCATTCTCAGAAATCCTAATAAATAATTTCTGACAAAGATACATATTCAATCAATCATGGTTTGCTATGAAACCCACACCCTTTTTCTTCTTTGCATCAGATGAGAATTTCTCAGCCTCCTGGAAGGTCATGTTACCTTTTATCTGTATAATAAAATTGTCTTCTCCACCGGAAACAAGCAAAAACTCTTTAAATCTGTCGCCCTGTGACCTGACAAGCATCCTGAGATCCTGCCCGGCTTTTTTTACTCTCATAAACTCATCATAATCAGTTAAATCAATATCTTTCATTACAAGCTCATAAAAATTTACTGCTTCCATATGTTCATCCTCCTGCACCAATATTCTTAGCTCAGTAATATCGCCGGGTAAGCAGTTCCTGTCCATATCGTCATCGAGACATCGAACCAGTTTAAGAAGATTTCCATTGAAAGTCACCGTAACAAATCCCTCTTTACCTGCATATCTTTTAAATAGGGCATCAATTGATTTCTGACCAAAAGCAGATGAAAACAAGGCAAAAAATGAAATAATCCATAATACTCTTTTCATTTCAGATAAATTTTAAGTTGAACAAGCTTTATTTATCTGCATGACGCATAGGAATGATTTTCATTACAGAAAATCAAAAAAAATTTTTAAATTCAGGATTATTTTAACGGGGATCTGGGTTCTCTCGACATTTCTATATAGTAGGCCCAGTCAACGAAATGAGGAACAATTCTTTGGAAAAGAGCAGTAAGTCTGCCGATCCATGTAAGAAGCTTGTTTCTTTTTTTCTTCCTTATGCCCTTAAGCACCCATTTTGCAACATATACGGGAGGTTTCAGTTTCTTCTCATTCCTTGGTGATTCACCTTGTTCTGAACCATCTGCAGTCAGGGCATGTTTTCTTATTTCCGTGGATGTGAATCCGACAGCAATAATCATCACATGTAATCCATTTTTAAGGTTTTCAATCCTGAGAGTTTCCAGGAATCCATGTAAAGCAAATTTTGAAGCTGAGTAACCGGTTCGCCCTGGCAGGCCGTGAAATCCTGCAATTGATGAAACACCAACAAGGGAACCTTTATTTGCTACCAGATATGGCAGAGCGTATTTAGTACAATATACTGTACCCCAAAAATTTACATCCATCAATCTGTGAAGCACTTTAAGGTCAACATCATCAAATTTTGCTCTCATTGATAAACCTGCGTTATTAACAAGGATGTGGATAGTACCATACTTAGCCACTGTTGTCTCGACCATTTTTTTGCAATCCTCTTCAATGCTGACATCAGTTGTAACGTAGCAGGCCTCACCTCTTGCTGCTTTTATTTCATCAACTATTTGTATAAGTTTTGCTTCGGACCTGGCAGCCAGTACCACTAAACTCCCGTTTTTTGCAAATTCACGGGCTATTGCCTCTCCGATGCCTGATGAAGCTCCTGTAACAATAACTACTTTATCTTTAAAAAAATTATTCATAAAATTAATACCTGGCAAAAAGTGTGGCATCGCAAGATAAAGAA
>DCVC01000194.1:0-2643 GCA_002328625.1 Bacteroidales bacterium UBA2198 | reverse complement strand
ACAACTCCAGGGAATTCTGCTCGATGACAATATCAGGTTCGACTCCCTCATTTTCGACTACCCAGTCGCCACTCTCGTTATAGATCCTATAATCTGGAGCAGTTAATCCACTGCCATCCAGAAGCTCAATAAACATAGAGACTCCAACCAGCCCTCCCCACGTACGTGTTCCGATAACGGGACCCATTTTATTCAATTTAAATTCATAAGGCAGTTCATCACCACCCGAACCAGCATAACGATTGGTCAGGCAAGCCATATGTGCAGTCACTGCCAGAAATGGAATAGCCTGATCTTCTGAATAACGACGTGTCCAATATCCATGAGGCTTTTTAAGAAGACGCTGGAAAAAGATCTCCGGATCGAGCCCGCCGCCATTAAACCTGCCGTCTATTATCAATCCTTTCTTTTTAGTCTGCGAGTAGAAATATTTGGGAAAATCTATTGCTGATCCCTCATACGTATCAGGCATATATATGTAACCAATCTGACCATTTGAGGCTTTATCAACTGTTATACGGTTATTTTCAAGCCAGTCATTGTACCTGAGTTGAGTTTCACTCCTTAATGGATTGACTATTAATTCTCTGGCTCCGGTTTCCGATGGTTTATTATTCACCAGCAGTTTAACCTGTTTTTCTGCCAGATCAATAAAATAGCTGTATATATTCATGTCAGCTGAGACTTTTTTACCATTTACAGATATAAGATAATCACCATCATTTATGTTCAAACCTGGTTTTGCAAGCGGTGGATAGGTCTGGCGAGACCAGTCAGGAATCCGGTAGATCTTTTTAAACCGGTACAGATTATTGGATTTATCATTTTCCCAGTCCACACCCAGCATCCCGATATTAACAATGTCAGCTTTTCGCTGTCCGGATCCTCCATAAACATATGTATGTGAGGTATTAAGCTCACCTATCAATTCACCGATTATAAACTGGACATCCTGCCTGCAGGTAGCTCTGTCAATCAGTTTAACATACTTTTCTTTCATCGCATTCCAATCAATTCCATGCATGCCGGGTTCGTAATAGAAATCACGCTCCATTCTCCAGGCTTCGTTGAAAAGAGCTTTCCACTCCAAAACCGGATCGATATTCATTTTTAAATCAGACAGGTTAAGATCGTTACCCTCACTCTTTTCCGAATCTGAAGCAATAATTCCGACTTTATTGCCTTTTAAATAGATTATATTTGAGCCATCTGCAGAGATTTTGAAGCCATTGATCTTTTCCATTACTATTTTTTCTTCCCGGCTGTCAAATGAATACCTACAAAGCATTCTTGGACCCAGTTCCCTGTAATCCATTTTGTTATAATCGCCATCTTCACTGTTCAGGTAAAAGACTCCGGCGTTATTTACAGCCAGATCCCTGTAATTTCCTGCAGATACCGGTAATGCCTCAATTCTTCTTTCAAGTCCTTCAAAATCAATTCGAAAAGGGAGTATTTCTTTAATTGGTTTATTTACGCAGTTCTCAATATCATTTTTGAAAGGCAGGATCGATTTACCATCTTTTTTAAGGGTTAAAGCATAAATTCCGGCAACATCTTTATAAACCATCTCCCACTCCATGTCGCAGTAAGTCGGATTGAACCTTCTGTTTGACACAAAAAGAAGATGTTCCCCGTCTTTTGTAAAGACAGGATTAAAATCATAATACAAGCCATCACTTGCCGGATAAACTTTTTTTTCCGCCAATGAGTATACATATATCTGGTAAACCAGATCTTTGTTCATCCTGGAGTATGCCAGGTACTTACTGTCAGGAGACCAGTTATAATCATAAATCCCTTTATTGTGGAGGGATTCATCAACATGTTCATACTTTGCCTGATCCACTTCAGTGATCTGTTTGCTGTTTACATCCAGAATGTAGCAGCGCAAGGTCTGATCAGCAAACGCAATTTTCGTATTATCAGGTGACCAGCGCAGAGTATGACGGTAACCATCCTTATGGTTTGTCATCTTTACTGCGTCACCTGTTCCGTCAGAATTCTGAATATAGATTTCATATTCCCCGCTTTTATCTGACAGACAGGCAATTTTCTTTCCGTCGCCAGACCATACTGCATCTTTCTCACGGGCGCCACAGTTATTGCTAATGTTTTGTGTGATACCGCTGCTTTTCGGAACAGAGAATAGTTCACCCCTCGCAACAACAAGCGCCCTTGATCCAGAAGGTGAAATATTAAAACCCTGTATGTTTTCGGCAACATTCTGAATGTAAGGGCGTGTCTCGGGAGCATCGGGATTAATGTTTATTTTTATTTCACCGCTTTTTCCGGTGTTGAGGTCAAGTAGCCAGACCGTCCCACCCTTTTCATAGACGATCTTATCCCTTCTTGCCGAAGCCCTGAGGATATCATAGTCTTTATGATCTGTCAACTTTTTTATTTCTTTGCTTCTGGTGTTATATGCATATATATTCAGAAACTTGTCACGATCCGAAACAAAGTAGACAAGTTCACCAATCCACATGGGCATTCTGTCCGTTCCATTGAAATTCGTTATGTTTTCCTCAACATTAGTCTCAAAATCATAGACATAGATCTCCTGGGCGAGCCCTCCGGTGTATCTTTTCCAGGTACGGTGCTCTCTGGCCACTTTATTATAGGCAATCTTCTTACCATCTG
>DCVC01000307.1 GCA_002328625.1 Bacteroidales bacterium UBA2198 | reverse complement strand
ACCAGTACCCCGACAACTGTTACAAGGGTTGCTCCTGAATTCAGTCCGAATAACACAATTGCCACTGCAACAGATAGTTCAAAAAAGTTACTTGCTCCAATCATAGCTGCTGGCGCTGCAATGTCATGTGTTAGTTTCCACCTGTAGGACCAGCCATATGCTATGAAAAATATAAAAAAGGTTTGAATGATAAGTGGAATTGCAATCAGCAGGATATTCAAAGGGTTTTGTAAAATTACATCGCCCTGGAAGGAGAATATAATTATCAATGTAAGTAATAAACCTGTTATGGTTGTACTTGTGAATTTCTTTAAGAAAACCTTTTCGAAATATTCAATTCCTTTATGCCTGATGATCATACGTCTGGTTAGCATTGCAGATACAAGCGGTATCACAACAAAAAGTATGATTGAAAGCAACAGGGTATTCCAGGGAATTGCAATTCCTGTTATTCCAAGAAGAAGACTAACAATTGGGATGTAGGCAATTAAAATTATGAGATCATTAATCGCAACCTGCACAAGTGTATAGGCAGCGTTTCCCCTTGTAAGATGGCTCCATACGAAAACCATCGCTGTGCAGGGTGCTGCTCCCAGCAGGACTGCACCTGCAAGGTATTCTTTTGCCAGGTCTGCGGGGATAAATGCCTTAAATATCACATAAAAAAACAGCCAGGCAATCCCAAACATCGTGAATGGTTTAACCAGCCAATTAACGGTCAGAGTTACCGTAAGACCCTTGGGCATCCTGACGGCGTTAACAATGCTCCCGAAATCAATCTTAAGCATCATCGGGAAGATCATGATCCAAATAAGGATAGCTATAGGAATTGAAACATTGGCGTATTCCAGTTTACCCAGTGCTTCCGGAATTGCCGGAACCAACTTGCCTATAGCTATTCCGGTAACAATGCACAATGCTACCCAAATACTAAGATAGCGGTCAAAAAATGACATCTCTTTTATTTTGCTCATAACAATTTCATTTATTTAATTACGGCATTATCATCCTTTGTCTGGCTTTTCTGCATAGACGGTAATGCTGTAAATTCCGGTATTTGATTTTCTGAAATAAGTCAATTCTGTCGGATTCAAATATTTAAGCATTATTTCATCAGGCAAATTAATGATCTTCTCTTTTTGAACTTTGATATTTTTTAATCCCGCGACCTTAATACGCCGGAGGTAATCATCAATTTCAATTGCACCGGATACGCATCCTGCATACATTTCTGCCGCTTGTTGAATTTTTTCCGGCAGGGTTCCCCTGATAACAACATCAGAAACTGACAAATGGCCTCCTGGTTTAAGTATCCTGAATATTTCAGAAAATGCTTTGTCTTTATCAGGAACAAGGTTCAGGACACAGTTACTTATTACAACGTCCGCTAATTCTGATTCTATGGGCATATCTTCAATGTCACCAAGTCGGAATTCCACATTGTTATAACCAAGCTTTCCTGCATTTTCTCTTGCCTTCCCGATCATTGGTTCAGTCATATCAACTCCGATTACTCTGCCATTTTCACCAGTCAGTGCTCTTGCCACGAAGCAATCATTCCCAGCACCTGAGCCGAGATCTACTACTGTATCCCCTTTTTCTATCATAGCGAATTCTGTTGGTATTCCACATCCAAGATTAAAATCAGCTTCAGGATTATAACCTTCAATGTCTATATAGCTCTCACTGAAAACGGTGTAATCAACACTATCTCCGCAACAAGACGGACCGCAGCAGGAACCATCTTTTTCTGCCAGATTCTGATTAGCAATCTGTCCGTATTTTTCTTTTACTATTTCTTTTGCATCTTTCATATTAGTAAGGTTTTTTTGTATTGTCTCATCCATCTGAGGTCGGTTAACTATCAATAGAGATGTGACGGATTCAGGGCCGCACACTATGGTGGGGCATCACTATGAGGGTTCAAACATTTCGATTTTCATAATTGACGATATTTGAATAACGCAAATATACTTTAAATTTAATTACAACGTATATATACGTCACTTACTATTAAAAGTTTTCATTTAAGTCAATTCCTGCTGTCTGATAAACTTTCACATCCGTGTTTTCAGCGTGTACCCATACCTGAGACTGACAACCGTGGATTTGGTTTTGCGCAGTTTTTTACTGGACCCTCAGATGCAAACCATATATGCCAGGTTATCTCAGACAATTATATTTTTCTGACCATTCATCGACCAGAGACTTCCTGGCAAACGAATAAGAAACAGGGTTAATCGAATAAGTTGTCTCTCGATTGAATATTATTTTCTCCTGAACAGCCGGGGAATGAATTTCGGAACCTCTTTCTGATAGGTTGAGTAATCAGGGTATTTGCCACTGCTGACCTTCTCCGTCATGATTGAGCTGCCAATGAACAGAATCACCAGCAGAACCGGGCCGATAAGGGTGAAGTTGATCCAATGGCCTGAAGCAGCCACACTGAAGAGATAGAAGCTGATCCATATAGCCTGTTCGGAGGCGAAGTTGGGGTGACGGACATGTTTCCACAGCCCTTCGGTGAGGAATCCTTTCCGGAGCGATTCGCCAAGTGCCTCGTCAGATTCATCCGGTCTTTGCTTTGCTTTCTGGAACCTGAACTGCTGGTTGTCTGCGATGGTCTCGGTAATTATGAACATCAGCATCAGCATTGCAGCAATGAGGTCAGTCAAACCCAGAGGGGCATCGCTGTAGAGAGCTGCCATCAGCAGGGGAGTGGAGAAGAGCAGGATAAGCAGGTTCTGATAGAATGAGATGAAGAACAGGTTGAACAGTCCGAACCTTAGCCTGCCCTTAAGTGCGATGTTATCTCTCAGGATCTTCCACCTGTAATCTTCCTCTCCCTGCCATGGGATAATACTGTAACCACCCTTGCGATAGAAGTTAAAACTCAGCCTTAAACCCCACATTGTCACCAGTGCCGCCATGAGAAACATCCTGGGCGATGGGTAGGCTGCAACTGTCAGCCACGCGTAGGCCAGTGGCACCAGGCTCCATAGCTTGTCAACCTGGCTGTAGTTCCGGGTTATCTCACTTACTATGAAACAAACCACAACAACAACAATCATCAGGCTTGCCCATGCAGAAACCAGGTTTTGAAACTGAGGATCAAATCCTGCCAGGAAATTATAGGATATCGAAGAGATTGACAGATGGCTCATCATAATTACTTAATTTAGTGCCAAAGATTGAAAAAAAAACATATAATCAAATAGCATCATTAAAATGAAAGGTATTTTTAAAGAGACTGATCCGCTGAAGTTGCTTATTATCATTATACTGGCTTCAGGTGTTTTATCCGGATGCAAAGACCCGTCGGGCGCTGTGGCAGAAAAAAGTGCCGGTCCCGACATCAGTGATCTCGCAATGTCGGATGATCTGAGAAAGGTATTTTCAGAAAGAAGGAGCAGGTTGATGGGCAAGGTTGAAGACGGCCTTGTCTTAATCAGTTCGGGGAGCTACCCATCAGGAGGCCATTGCGAATACAGGGTCAATGACAACTTCTTCTA
>DCVC01000052.1 GCA_002328625.1 Bacteroidales bacterium UBA2198 | reverse complement strand
AAAAGAGGGATGGGTAAAGCACTCCTGAAAGCTGCTGAAGAAGATACCAGACAACTTGGGGCAAACGGGCTGGTTGTATGGGGGCTTATAATCCCTGTTTTCATGAGGGCTTCATGGTTTAAACGACAAGGCTATAAGGTGGTTGACAGAAACGGCATTATGAGGCTGCTGTGGAAACCTTTCAATGAGAATGCCATTCCGCCCCATTTCATCAAACAGAAGAAACGACCTGAAAAAGGAAAAGAAAAGGTGAACATAACCATGTTCAGGAACGGCTGGTGCCAGAGCATCAACATTACCTGCGAGAGAGCAAAGAGGGCATCGCTCGATTTCCCGGATAAAACAGACCTTAATGAATATGAAACAACTGACAGAGAAGTTATAAAGGAATGGGGGGTTACTGACGCACTTTTTATCAACGGAAAAGAGGTTTGGATTGGACCACCGATATCATATGATAAGATCAGAAAAAAAATCCGCAAGAGTGTTAACAAAATATCATCTTGAGAATTTCTTCAGGATAAATTCACAATAAACTCAAAACGATGTGTAATGTGGAATCACTCCATGGTTCAAAATTGATTTAATTCATCCTTCTTTCAAATAATGGTGGACTCAACCGTTGAATTGGGGCATGGCCCCTGCGATTCATACTCATAATTTATCAGCTCCAATAACCGTCATGATAGCCTTTCTGCATCCATTCAAGGTTTTCGTGTCTGAAATAGGGAGAGAGCATCATGGCATATCTCTGCTTTTCGCCTGGTGTCATTGGTTTAAAATTCCTCAGTATATCGAGGTTTGAATCAACAACCCTTTTATTGTCCATTCCCACTGCGATACCACTTGTGCCTTCCAGAGACAAAGCATAACGGACAAGCTCTCCAGCATTGATGCCCTCGATCGTCTCCTTTGGTCTGATCGCTTTCATCAGCATAATTCCCATTCCCTGTTTTTTGGCAGATGCAATCACTATGCCCTGCCTGTCATTTTTATATCCTTCATAATGATTCATTGCAAACAGCATGCTGTCGAACCTGCCGGTATCAACCATCGCTCTTAATGCCTCTGCATTCCCGTGTCCTGAAAATCCAATGAAACGGGTAACTCCCTCTTCCTTCAGCTTTGATATAAGGTCGAGTACCCCTCCATTTTTACAAATATTATTAACATCCTCAGGCGATTCAACAGCGTGGATCTTCAGCATATCGAGCTGGTCAGTCTGTAGTCGTTTGAGGCTCAATTCAATATCGGTTTTAGCCTGCTCAGTGTCACGGGAAGCTATTTTAGTTGAAAGGAAGATCTCTTTGCGACGATACTTTATGATATGTCCCAGTCTCTCTTCACTTACAGCCCCGGAGGCAGAATTGACATAACTATGTGCCGTATCCCAATAATATAAACCATTATCAAGAGCATGATTACACATTTCAATGGCTTCATCCAGTGTTGCGATAGTCAGGAACCTGCTGCCAAGTCCTACTGCTATCCTTGGTATTATAATACCGGTTTTTCCCAGAACGGCAGTTGGTAATCCTTTGGGATCATACTGGTTCATAAACCGGCTACCGTTTATTTCGGGATCCATAGTATCAGAAAAAGCCAGTCTGGTCCCGGCTATTGCTATCCCGGCACTCAGAGTGCTTTTTAAAAATTTCCTCCTTGAGTAATCTTTTTTCATCTCTATTAAATTTAATATCCTGTAGATAAGTCTGTAAATCAGAAATCTCAGGATGCACTTACTTAGAATTGATTGATTTATCTCCTGTATTTCCCTGTTCTTGAATCTTTAATCACTCCGCTCCAGTTGAGGCCAAAACCGAAGTCATACGAATTACCTTCGGTATCAACATGGCATTCCATATCAAAGGGAACATCTTCATATTGTAATTCAACTGTTTTCATGTTTGCAGGCATCTGAACAGGAAGCAGTCCTGAAGGTTCAGAAACACCCGAAATTATGTCGAGAAGTGCCTGATCCTGAATATCAAATGTTGCTATGATCGCATCTGCCTCTTTCTCAAGCTCGCTGAAGATCATTGGTTTGGAAATATTTACCGAAACTATCACAGGTTTACCCTTCATCACTTTACGGGTATCGAGAAATATTTTCAGGTCCCCTGCATTGGAGGTTGTTACGGATTTGCCCCTATAGGTCCGGTTTGTGAAATTCTCCAGAGGATCGCCTCCGGCAATGCTCGGATCGCGGGCATCAACCGCCCTGTATGGCCCGTATTGAAGACTTATGGGTAGATAACCGTTTCCTCCTTTCTGTACATCCGTTCTGTCGTATCCGGTTCCTGAAGCGGGACTGGCAATAACAACAATTGCGAAATCAGCTTTAGAAGGATCGTCCGTGATGTTGAAGTATTTTTTCACCAGCTCTGTACTGACCGGGTAATAAGTGGATTCAGGAGTTGTACCTCCGAAGAAATCCCTGCCGGCAGGACGTACTCGTTTCGGGATGTAAACAGTAAGGTTTTTTTGAACCGGCAGGCTTTTGTTTTTGTTTTTCAGCAAAACAACTGATTTCAATTGGGCTTCATATCCTTCTTTCATGAATTCAGGATTGCCGGCTGTTGATTTTGTCTCATCTACATTAAGATACGGGTTCTCAAAAAGGCCTACCCTGAAAATATTCTTCAGTAGCCTTATTGCAGACATCTCCATACGGGCACGCATGAACTCCTCACCATGTTCCCTGACTCCGATCTTGTATGCTTCAATAACCGGACCGGCGTCGTTGTTGCCGCCGAACTGGTCCATACCTGCCATTATTATTTTATAGTGTCTCTCCGCGACTGTTAGGTACTCCACACCCCAGCATGCTGATCCGAATCCGTCAAGGGTTGTCTCATCCCTTGTGACCCCCCAGTCGGTGCACGCAACGCCATCATATCCGTATTTGTCTCGCAACAGGTCAGTTATGAAGTGTTTACTGAATGCATTCCCTACATTTTCATTATAGGTATTATCAATCCCATATGAAATTGTATAATATGGCATAACAGCCGATGCCATTCTTGTTTCGCCTTCAAGTTTCATTGCGCCCTCAAGGAAAGGGAGCAGGTGATCTGGGAAATTGTTTCCCGGATAAACTGCATATTTACCAAAAGCAAAATGAGCATCGCGTCCCCCTTCACCGGAGCCGCCTCCCGGCCAGTGCTTCATCATTGCATTAACGCTGTTGTAACCCCATCCCTCTTTGATCATTTTTTCTCCGGCAGAAGTCTGGAATCCGTCAACATAGGCACGTGCCATTTCAGATGAGAGCTGCGGGCTCTCCCCGAAAGTACCGCTTACCCTGCTCCAACGCGGATCAGTTGCGATATCAATCTGCGGGGAGAGCGCAGTAGTAATTCCCAGTGCACGGTATTCCCGTGAGGCAATCTGACCGAATTTCCTCACAACTTCCGGATCAAATGTAGCAGCCATGCCAAGTGATCCCGGCCACATTGACAGCTGTCCTGCCGAACCAACGTTATACTCGGCATCCGATTGGGCACGATGCCGGGGATCGGAACTGTTGTTTGCAGGAATACCGAATCCGATTCCCTCACATAAAGCCTGAACATTATTATTCCATTCAGCTGCCACAGCCGGGCTCTCAACAGATGTTATCAGCACGTGACGCAGATTGTCCTCAACAAGGAATTTGATCTGCTGATCGCTCAGGTCAGATGCTTTTGCGCCGCTATCCTTATAAGGCTTCCCCTTATAAGTACTTGCCCCAAAACGTGTTCCGCCAGCCGGGATTGCCTGATGAGCGCTGTAAAGCATCAGTCCCGCAATCTGTTCAACACTAAGCTTCGAAGCCAGATCGGCAGCCCTTTCCTCTGCTGTTAAACGCCAATCCTCATACTTATCAAGCTTCCCGTTTTTATTGAGATCCTTGAAAGCATAACCTTTATCTTTAATAAGCCGGGCTCCGGAGGTTGTATCATAACCCAGTGTCTGTCCTCCTTTGTTCGATACTATTCTGATCGAACCGGTTCCTGTTTCAGTCCATTTCTGACAGCCCATAAAGGCTAATGAAAACATTAACCCAATGCATGAGAGAAGGTTAAATTCGTTCCTTTTCATTTGCTAAGTTATTTATTAGTATTTTCAATCTGCTAAAAAAGGCTCTGCTTAAGCCTGTAAACCATCAATGCGTTTCCATGCCTCAGATATAATAATCCCTGATATATCACAGGATGCGACCAGTGCTGATCAGTACCCATAGGAACCTGGAATTTGCTAATTACATCAAAAGATGCCGGAGTGGCCGACACCAATGCCATCTCCCCCTTCTCGCTGTAACAATAAAATTTGCCATCGGCCATAATTATATTCCCATCACCTAGTTTATCGGAAGAATATAAAATTTTCCCGTCAGAAGCACTCAGGCAGCACCAAAGATTCTTCCTGTATATTGAACCGTAAATATGACCATCTTTCACAATTATACCTCCCATCAGGTTTCTGAAACTCTCATTACGCCATTTGACTGTTACACTCTTACCATCAATGGAAAGCTTCAAAGCAACCAGCCCTGAATTTGTTTCTGCAGTTTCACTTGAGCAATAGATCATCCCATCTGAATATACCGGAGTATTGGCATGTATCTTATTCCTCTGAAGTTGTGGCACCTGCCAGTAAAGCTGTCCTGTAATCGCATCAACACCAATGATTGACTCAGCCGTCATTGTTACAATAAGTGAAGTGTTATTATGTTTAATTAGTACCGGTGAACAATAGGCAGCAGGCTGACGGTTCCCCTGACTTGTCCAGATCGTTTCCCCTGTAAAACGGTTCAGCGAAACAATATTGTTCTCTTTTCCTCCGGGAGTACAGTAAAGATAATTACCAGAAATAAGCAGCGATTCTGCCATTCCCCAGGTTATGTTCTTGGCATCAAACTTCTTCAGCAGATCAACCGACCATATCCTTTCTCCCGTATTAGTATTGTAGCAGAACACTGTACCATGTCCACTTTCAAAATAGACGAGGTCTTCAATAACCACGGGAGTTGACCGCGGACCGGTATAATTCTCATACCATTCCGGACCATACTCTCTCTTCCAGAGAAGTATGCCTTTAAAATTAAAAGAATATATTATGCCTGACTTATCTGGCATTCCAAGGACAAAAATTTTATCCCTTCCAATTCCGACACTTCCGTGTCCTGAGCCAAGTCCATCGAACGACCATAACATTTCGGGGCCTTTTTCAGGCCACTTTTTTAATAAACCGGTTTCCGGATAGATGCCGTTTCGGTTTGGTCCTCTCCACTGAAGCACCTGCCCGTTTAAGTCATTTGACAGGATAATCGTTAAAAAACAGAGAAATAAATACCGTTGTATCATAAATTAATCCCTGATTAAAATAGCAAACAGGATAAAAATATTGAACTCGCCCCCGTTAAAAGAAGTAAAGATGATAAAAAGCAACGAATTTAAGCGCAAAGAACATATAGTTTCGACACCTATAGAGGGAGAAAATCCTGAAAAGTCACAGATAGTCAAAGTGTTAATCAGATAATTTATCTTTTTACCAGGTCCTTAACTTGTTTTAAGTTTACTTCCGTCAGCGGATCAAATGATTCACTGTTCATGTATTTCAGAATCGAACATAAAAGCTGTTTAGTGACCGGCCTTTGATCGAGACTTTCATTCATGTCAATGCTGCACACGAGCAGTTTGCCGTTCATTGTTTTTGACTCAAAAGCGAGTGCCAGCCTCCTGTTCTCAAACCAGGTGTCTATAGGCTGAATCAACGGCTTAAAGTCCGCCGGGAAACCGTCCAGAACCATTGCCTGTGAATGGGTGACAGGATCCCACCACTGCCAGTTGGTGTGAAATTCAGTCGGGAAATCACTGAAGAAGGGATGTTCCGGGTTGCACAATATTCCCATTGTATGTGGTGCCTGATTATTAGTCCAGGCAGTGTTCCAGAAAATGCTGGAAAAACCTATAGCGACCTCTGCACCTTTATCTTTTGCAATTTTGCCACAAGTCAACAGCAAAACCGATCCTCCGTTTCTCAGAACNNAGGATAAACCCAAAAATCCCATTTGTTTCTGAAAGTGGTGCCTGCAACAGATACTTCAAATGTAAGTTTTTGAGCTTCCTCGATGTCCATTAAATCCATTGCAAACAATCCTGCCATTGTTTCATTGCCAATCATTATTTCATTCAGGGTCATTATTTCCTTTCGAAGAACTTCTCCTTTGGAATTTGTAACCTGACATAAAATTCCGGCATCCCGGAGAGGTACTGAACCAAAATGTATAACTTCAACCTTTGCTTCAAATGTCTCTTCATTTGTATATGTCATTTTTTTCATCCTGGCAAGCGGAACAGTCTCATTGCAGAACATCCTGAATTCTTCCGGCGTAATATATCCCTTTGATTCAAAAAACGGATTAAGTATTCCGACCAGTGCAGTACCCTGACCAGGGAAGTCATGCAGCTGAAGCAGCTGAAATCCTGCGAATCCTGGAGTACGAAGAGCAGCTTCAATATCTGCCTTATAACATAATACCTGAAGTTTTCCCGATGCCATCAGAAAATCTCCGGCATTAATACCCATGTGATTTTCTTCGAGTGTCTCCCTGAATATCTCGAGATTTGTTGGTTTCAGAACTCCGGAATATTTCGCAATCTCGTTAAAATCAGGATAAACGCACCATTGTCCTATCTCGTGGCTTACTGTAGGCACTTCATATTTTGATACAATGTCGCGGAAGTCAAACATTGTTTGTGGCGGCTCAGCATTAATTATGCTTTTCAGGCCCTCTCCCCAATGCTGTATTCTGGGTTCAGGAGTAAGGTTGAATTCATTTTCAGGGATTATCGGCCATCCGGCCGCAGATGTATAAACTATGCGATTATCTCTTGACTTCCAGTACGTTATTAATTCACCTAGGTATTTATTCTGATTTTTGCCAGCTGGTTCATTACCATATGCAAGCATGCAGAATGATGGGTGATTGCCATAAGCTTTAAGTATTTTGTCTCCTTCATGGTAAATAAATTTATCTACCGGACTCCCATCACCTATTGAAGTTCCCTGGTTAGCCCATGAGCTGCACTCAATATGAAAGTAAATACCAAGCTTATCAGCAGCTGTAAATGCAGCTTCCGGAGGGCACCATGAATGAAAACGGACATGGTTCAACCCGTAATCCTTACAGGTTTGCAACACTTTATCCCATGATGAGACATCTGTTGGTGGATAACCCGTGATCGGAAAGATGCAGCATTCCAGGGTACCTCTGAGAAATACCGGGTGACCATTAACCTCAAAACGGGTACCGTTTGCTTTAAATTCACGCATGCCAAAATTCACCCCAACTTCATCAATAACTCCTTTCCCTTTTTCTTTAAGAATTGCCTTCAACTCATAGAGGAACGGTGTAAATTCACTCCATAACTGAGGTTTTGAAATCTTATAATTCAAAACTACCTGCTGCTTATCAGCATTTGTAACAATTGTTACATTTTGGCCAGGAACTTTTTGATTTGTTTTTGTATTGAAACTTTGAGCCCGGATCCTTATTTTGCCTTTGAATTCAGCATTGAAGGGATTCTTAACACTTACAATTACTTTGGCAGTCTGGTTCTGAACATCAGGAATAACCTTAATATCGTCGATATAAACGTCTGATTTTGCCCGCAGACTTATCTCTCCTGTTATCCCGTTCCAGTTTGACTGGGTATGGTCGCTGATGCTGTGAGAATTAATCCCCACAGGTATTACTATCCTGTTGTCTATACGGATTGATATGATATTGTGTCCTGATCTGACCAGTCCGGTGATATCATATTCGTGCGGAACCGCCAGGCTGTTTTCACTGCCGGCTCTTATCCCGTTTACAAATAAAGTGGATTCCCAGTGGCAGCGCTCAAGGAAGAGGGTTATATGTTTTTCCTCCCACACGGCAGGAAGGACGAACTCTTTCTGGTACCAGGCGACACCCTTGTAATATTTCACAGGCTTTAGCCAGAAAGGAATCTTTATCTCTGCAGGCTGCCGGTATTTCTCATATTTTTTTTCATTAAAATATGATCTGTCAACAATATCACCAGTCCAGTCTGTGTCTAAAGTAACTTCTTCTCCTTTACCGTTTTCGGCCATCGATCCCGGGAGCTTCACCGTTTCTGTAAATGTGGTTTTATACCATTGGTCAATGATCCCCTGATCGAGTGGATCCATTTTAAATCTCCAATCCCCGGCCAGGGAGATAGTTTCTCTGGCAGATTGATAATTTGTTGTACACCCTGTCAGGATAAATAAAAGGATTATCAGGTATTTCATTTCAGGATTGTATTGATATTTCTTAAATTATTTATTTCATACTTATCCGGTTGTTCTATCAGTAAGCTCATGTTCAATTATCTCCAGCGACTTACCTTTAGTCTCCGGTAATTTTTTAAAGATGAACCAGAATCCGAGAATACAGATTAAACCGTAAAGCCAGAATGTTCCTGAGGCCTTAAAAAGCTGATTAAGAAGAGGGAAGGTATATGTAAGGATAAAACAGGCGCTCCATAATGAAAATGTTGCAATTGCCATTGCCAGGCCGCGTATCCTGTTTGGGAAAATCTCTGACAGAAGAACCCAGGTAACTGGGCCCAGTGTCATTGCGAAACAGGCAATAGCTGCAACTACCATTATAAGTAATGGCAGACCCTGCAGATGGAAAAAATACATACTTCCTATTACTGCATATATAGCTGCAAGTCCGCCTGCACCGATAAGCATAAGCGTTTTCCTGCCAAGTTTATCGACGGTGAACATCCCGACAAATGTGAATAAGAGATTCACACTTCCAGTTATAACTATATTAAATAAAATGTCTGAAACACTGTACCCTGCAGTTGCAAAGACTTCCTGGGCATAATTGAATATTACATTGATCCCGCTCCATTGCTGAAACACTGCAATGATTATCCCGATTATCAGCAGCTTCCTTATTCCTCTATCTTTTAAAAAAGATACTTCTTTCCCCAGTGATTTTCTTTGCAATGTCTCTTTTATTGATTCAAACTCGGAATCAGCAAATTGATCACCTCCTATTTTCGACAAAATCCTCTTCACCTTATTATGCTCCGCTGGATTTCGTGTAAGCCATCTGGGGCTTTCCGGAACGAACCACATCAGGATAAAAAAAAGTGTTGCAGGAACTGCACATGCATAGAACATCCACCTCCATCCTGTCTGTCCATTCCATGAAAATAAGATCTCATGGATGGTTGCATCTGCAGGAACAGGTTCTGCAATTCTCCAGTTGATAAGCTGTGCCGCAAGAATTCCGATCACGATTGTGAGCTGGTTTATCGAGACGAACCTGCCTCTTACATTTGCCGGAGTTATTTCTGCAATATAAATCGGAGATAGGTTTGAGGCAAGTCCGATTCCAATTCCTCCTGATATACGGTAAAGCACAAAGCCGGTTAAGCTTTCGGCACTTCCCGTGCCTATTGATGCAATAACAAAAAGTGCTCCCGCAAGGAGCAATAGCTTTTTTCTGCCGAACCTGTCGCTAAGCCATCCCGAAAGTATTGCGCCGGTCAGACAGCCGATAAGTGCACAACTCATCACCCATCCCTGCAAAGCGGGGCTGTGTGTTATTCCAAAAAAAGGTTCATAAAAAGGTTTGGCTCCTCCAATCACTACCCAGTCGTAACCAAAAAGAAGACCGCCCATTGCGGATACCAGTGATATGATTAACAGGTAGTTCCAGTTATATTTATATTCTCCCATCCTGTAGGAACTCTGATCAACTAAGCTTATTTGTATCTCCAGCTATACTTCCTTCAGCGCCTCAAGCATTGCAACAACATTTTCGAAAGGAACATTTGCCTGAATATTGTGTACAGTATTAAAGACAAAGCCTCCCTTTTCATTAAGAATACTGCATTGATGTTTCACTTGTTCTTTGACCTGTTCCGGCGTTCCGAAAGCAAAAACACCCTGTGTATCAACACCTCCACCCCAAAAAACTATCTTGTCACCATATTTTTTCTTCAATTGTGCTGTGTCCATTCCGGCAGCATTAATCTGAACCGGATTTAAAATATCAAAACCTGATTCTATAAACAGGTCTATCAGAGGTTCAACAGCCCCACAGGAGTGTTTGAAAGTTTTCCATCCCGTGTTTTTATGTATCCACTCATTCACTTTCTTATAATAAGGAAGCCACACTCTTGCAAAAGTTTCAGGGGAACAGAAAGTTGAATTCTGCGTGCCAAAATCAGTCCCGCATGTAAAAACCACATCAATTCTGTTACCAATTACACCATATAACAGACCCAGGTTATCAATGGCAATATCAGTCTGCCTGTCAAATACTTCTTTAACAAAATACTCTCTTATCAGTGTGGATATATACCAATCTTCAACACCCCTTATACCTCTTGGATGCTTTAGATTCAACCCTGGGACAAGTGCAATATCCCCCAGAGCTGTGCCACCAGGTGAAGCAACCACACCCCTGGAATCTTTGTCAAGTGAATAAACCTGATTCTTCCAATAGTCAATATCATGATCAGTAACATGATTGAATTCCTCAAGATTATCCTCAACTTTAAGTTTTGCATCATCAATGTTATTCTGTCTGTTAAGAGCATCAAAGAAGTATCCCGTTCTTGGCATCATAGCACATGGGGGAACAGACAAATCACCCTCCGGATATACAAGCATATCTCCGGTATCCGTGTAAGTATAATTAAAATTACCAGGTAGTAAAACTTCCTGGCCCCAGAACGTTCTATGTAACTTCCAGTCTGTGTTTACAATACCAAACATGTTTTTTTCACCAAACAGACCAAAAGTATCAACGCCCAACATTTCTGCAAGTTCACTATCGATTTCACCTAACATTTGATATGGTTCAGTGACTTTTACCGGTCTTTGTTCAAGTCCATAGTATTTGCGAAGCTTTTCAACAATAACGACATGAATACCTGTAACGGCAGTGGATCCGAAATCAACAACAACTTTGTCAGGTTGCCGGTGATTAATAGTCTTTAGAAAATTCTGTCTAGACAGTGATATCACAGGAATAACAATTACTCTTGATATTCTTAAATAAAAATATTCTTAATTCTGTTTGGCTAAGGCATGTCCGGCAGGTTCCAGCCATCCCTGTAGGTGTGTTTTATGTATTCATTTGCTCTTTCCAGGGCGTTAAATGTTTCAAACTGTTTATCGAAATTAGGATGGCCGTCAATAACCTTGAAATTATCCGAGACCATTATTTTAAGATCCTCTGTATCTGAAATATTAGTAACTCTCATATTCTCCCCATCCCATTCCAGAGCTTTATTAAGACCCTGCAACCTCACGGCCAGTACTCCCAAAAGGACCATTTCATTAAAAGGGCCTGAGTATGCAAAGTTCGAGGTAGGTTCTGTCCGGTTTCCGGGTGATTCTTTACATGCACGAATCCAGTCCTGTTCATGGGGACCGTCAGGATAGAAGACATCACCCCCTGGAATACGACGTAAATATGGTTTTACATCAGGTATCCTGCCGGATAGCAGACGCCCGTTATATCCTCCGCATCCGCAAAGGAGCGAGTCTTTCGATCCAATAAAAAGACATCCTCCCAATCCGTCAGCCATCAGGTTTTCACCTGCAGGTAAGAGATCAGTAAGATTAGGCAGCAATCCTCCGTCGTACCAGTGAACTTTTACCGGAGGCATGGCCAGTTTTGGCATGTTGTCACGGGCAGGAAAAGCAAACTCTACTGTTTCTGCGTGCGGGGCAGACTCGGTATTTATAACAGTAGAACTTCCTCGCACCTTTTCCGGGTAACCTAGTTTCAATGATCTGTAAACGGGATCCAGAACATGGCACGCCATATCACCAAAAGCACCGGTCCCAAAATCCCACCATCCTCTCCAGTTCCATGGAGTGTATATTTCATGATAGGGACGTAATGGTGCAGGACCAATAAACAAATCCCAGTTCAGCGTTTTAGGTACGGGCATTGATTTTGCGGGTCTTGGAATTCCCTGAGGCCATATCGGGCGGTCGGTCCATGCATGAACCTCCCGTATTTCTCCTATTTCATTGTTCCATATCCACTCGCATAGCTGACGAACACCATCACCGGAATTACCCTGATTCCCCATTTGGGTAGCAGCTTTATACTTAGCAGCCAGTTTTGTAAGTAACCTGGACTCATACACTGAATGAGTAAGTGGTTTCTGACAATAAACATGCTTGCCCATAGTTAAGGCAACTGCAGCAATTATTGCATGAGTATGGTCAGCAGTAGAGATCATCACAGCATCAAAAGAGCTTTCCATTTCATCAAACATTTTTCGCCAGTCCCAATAACGTTTTGCAGCTGGAAATTGTCTGAAGCACCGTTCGGCATACTTAAAGTCCACATCGCACAGACCGACTATGTTTTCCGTTGCCATTGCACGAAGGTTTACAAATCCTTTTCCCCCTATGCCGACTCCAACTATATTAAGTTTGTCACCCGGTGTTTTTTTCCCCTGACCACTTATGACATGGCCAGGTAGAATAGTGATCCCGGCTGAAAGAAGGGCAGTTTCTTTCAGAAAATCACGCCGCGTTTTATTTGATTTCAACATCGATTTATTTAATTTGTAATTGTTAGAGTTCTTTTAGCTTAATATTGCGGTACCATACCTTTGTACCATGGTTTTGAAGAGAAATGTATCCCTCATCAAATTTCCCCCAGTCTGGGAAATCCGTCCATTTGCCACTGTCACGAAGTCTTGTCCACTCCTCAGAATACTTTTCATATTTAACCACCACCTCACCGTTGAGCATTTGTGTCACCTGGTTCCCTTTGATAACAAGAAGGGCATGATTCCATTCTCCAGCGGGTCGGAAAGGTTTTGCCATAGGCGGGTACATAGCATAATTAGCTCCATTTATCTGCCAGTCTTCCAGCGGACCAGGCCAGCCCTCATGATCAATAATCTGGAATTCCGGACCGGTTTCGTAAGGAAACCTATAAATTGTATCCTCGGCTATCTGGTATATTATACCGCTGTTGGCAGCACTGGTAAGCTTATATTCAAGACTTAATGCGAAATCACGGTATTTCCTGGTTGTGATAATATCCTGATCTTCTCCGCCACCCTGGGTGTTCATTGTAAAGCTCCCATCTTCTATTGACCAGCAGTCAGGGAAATCTTGCATGTTATAGCCCCGCCAGCCATCTGTTGTTGTCCCGTCGAACAACAATTGCCAGTTATTTTTTATCTCTCTGGCAGACAGTGTGTTGGGTGGTGAATTTTTATCCAGCTCAGCAGACAGTACCTGTGCATCATAAGGATCCGGTCTTCCACAGGCAATGATGATAACAGTCATCAGACCAAACAAAATTTTAAGTTTAAAATTCTTCATAGCTCAAGGTTTTTAAATATCAAAAGTGTAAAATTGTACTCATAAAGATAATGGATTCTGAGGATTAACAAATCCTTATATTATCATTCTTTTATCATCTGTTTCCTTTTGATTTATCTTTGTTCTATGAATAATGAAAATCAGATACCTGAACCGCTTCTGTTCAATCCGTTAAAACATTTTCTGCCATTTATTAAGGAATTTGTAAATATTAAAATTACAGGGCAAAAAGATCAAGGTTTGAAAGATCTGATAAAAGAGATAAGGCATATAGGGTCATGTGTTATGGATATTTATACAGGTGAACTTTCGCAAAGAACGGTCTTTGATGAAGTGTTAAATTTTCTGAATATAAATAATATAGCAGATAAGGATTCTTACAAAAAATGGACAGGGACAAAATATAATGACTACAGGATAATCTCATTATCGGACGGATCGAAATGGACTTTGAAATATCATGAGAATGAATTCAGGTATATTCATATTTTCCCTGCACGTGCAAGTCAGCACACATTCAGAATTAAAGCCAATACTTTGAAATCGGCAGTTTTATATCTTGTTCTTATCGGAAAAGACTACATTTCAGAAGATGATCTTAACACCGCCAGGGCGCTCGCCGGTCTGTCACCCATCAGGGAGGTTGCTGATGCAGAGGCTGTGACTGAAATGATTGAAATGTTAAGGGTTTAGTGCTTTAGGGTCAGCGCACCTTTCATAAGGAGCTTGTTTTCACACGGTTTCTAGTTCGTCTCTCCTGCTTTTCAGTCTTATAAATCAATTGTAACAAAAGAGAAAGGTTACCCCATAGGTAACCCCTACCTGTGATCCCGGAGAGACTCGAACTCTCAACCAACAGAACCGGAATCTGTCATTCTATCCATTGAACTACGGGACCGTATTTCTGGCATCAAAAATAAGATCATTAGACCGGTTTTACAACTTATTCATGATTTTTTAAACCGATCTGGTTTTCGATAATAAGGTTAATAATGATTATTGCCAAAGATTTTCTATTTTCGCACTCCAAATGCGAAGTCAGAAGTTACATTAAAATTAATAAAACTTAATTTCCTTCGGACTCCGGATTCCGGACTTTCATAGCTCAGAGCCCGGAGCTCATAGCACAGGGCAAGAAAGGACTTCGGACTTTGAACTTCGGACTAAGGTCATAATAATAATAAACTCCAACACTACACTTAACAATGGATTACAATTTCCGGGAGATAGAAAAGAAGTGGCAGAAATACTGGGAGGAGAACAATACCTTTAAAACTCCTGAGGATCTATCCAATCCGAAAAAATGCTATATTCTCGATATGTTCCCATACCCTTCCGGGGCAGGACTCCATGTGGGTCATCCAGAAGGCTATACTGCAACCGATATCTACAGCAGATACAAGAGAATGAAAGGCTATAATGTTCTTCATCCGATGGGCTGGGATGCCTTCGGACTTCCTGCAGAACAATATGCAATTCAGACCGGGACACACCCTTCAATAACAACGAAGAATAATTGTGAAACTTTCCGAAGGCAGATAAAGGAGCTCGGACTGAGCTATGACTGGGAGAAAGAGATAAATACTACCGATCCGGGGTATTTCAAATGGACCCAGTGGATATTTATCCGGATGTTTAATACCTGGTTTGACGAAGAACAGCAAAAAGGCAGGCCAATATCGGAATTAGAAGTACCTGCGGATATCACAAGGCAAGGTCGCAAGAAAATTACTGAATATGTTAATTCAAAACGGCTTGCCTATTATGATGATGCACACGTCTGGTGGTGTCCCGACTGCCGTATCGTTTGTGCTAATGAGGAAGTGCTGAATGACGGCTCCCACGAAAAATGCGGTAATACTGTTGAAAAGAAAAACCTGAAACAATGGATGCTTCGTATCCCTTTGTATGCCGAGAGGCTGCTTGAAGGGATTAATGATCTCGACTGGCCCGACGGAATAAAGGATATGCAGAGGAACTGGATAGGCAGATCAACAGGTGCTGAAGTTGATTTCCGAATTGAGGGGCTGTATGAGAAACTAACAGTATTTACAACTCGCCCTGATACCCTGTTTGGTGCAACATATATGGTAATCGCTCCTGAGCATCAGCTCCTTCAAAAGATCATTGTCAGGGAATATGAAGAACAGGTAACTGATTATATCAAAGCCACTTCTCTTAAATCGGATCTTGACAGGACTGACCTCTCAAAGGAAAAAACTGGTGTATTTACAGGAAGATATGCCATTAATCCTGTGAATAACAAAAGAATACCAATATGGGTGGCTGATTATGTTCTGACAGGCTACGGAACAGGAGCTATCATGGCTGTTCCGGCTCATGATACAAGAGATTTCGAATTTGCAAAAAAATTCAACCTTCAGATACTCTGCATCCAGGATCCTGATGTAACCGATAGTGAACAGAGGAAAAGGATAATAGAAGGAAATGAGTGCTGGACGGAAGATGGAAGATATATTAATTCAGCAGACAAAACCACAGGTATCGACATTAACGGGCTAAACAAAGAAGCAGGTATTGCACGTATAACAGCCTGGCTCG
>DCVC01000391.1 GCA_002328625.1 Bacteroidales bacterium UBA2198 | reverse complement strand
GTAGTGACTTTTCAGATTAATACTAAATAGCCAATCAGGTTAATAGCTGCCTTTTTATGATAATCTCAGGGACTCACTCTTTAAAATTCCTCAAAATTTTGATAATTTGGTGGATATTAGATATTAATAATATCTGGAATAAACATTCTTTGTTCTTTATTGTTGCCTGATAAGATATCAGACTTAAAAAGAGAGTTTTGTTTGGGAAAATGCAGGAATTGAAGCTGAAAATAGTAACGGGAATTTACCTGAATAATGAACAATACAAGCAACTTCAAAAATATTGCTGATAGTAAAATAATCAAGAAGCAATTTCCGGTTACGGGTATGTCATGCGCATCATGCGCTGCAAATGTGGAAACAATACTTAAAAGACAGGCTGGAGTTGCGGAAGTTGCTGTAAACCTGGCATCGCAGGTGGCAACCATTCAATTTGATCCTTCAGCCGTAAAACCGCCGGACCTTAAAGAAGCAGTTGCTTCAATTGGTTACGATCTGATAATTGATGAGTCGGAACAAGCAAAAGAAGAACTTCAGGATCTTCAGCAGAGGAAATATAAGTCAATGAAAAACAGAACGATGTGGGCACTTGTTCTGGCTGCCCCATTGATCCTGATCAGCATGGTATTCATGAATATACCTTATGCAAATTACATAATGTGGGCTCTTGCCACACCAATGATTCTCTGGTCAGGACGTCCATTCTATACTAATGCCTGGAAGCAACTCATGAACCGCAACGCAAACATGGATACTCTTGTCTCCCTGAGTACCGGAATTGCATATCTTTTTAGTGTATTTAATACACTTTTTCCTGAGTTCTGGCATGATCGTGGACTACATGCGCATGTATATTTTGAAGCTGCAGGTGTTGTAATTGCACTCGTTCTGCTTGGTAAATTTCTCGAAGAGAGGGCAAAAGCAAATACTTCATCATCAATAAAGAAACTGATAGGACTCCAGCCAAAAACGGTTCATAAGGTTCTTACTGATGGTCAGACAAGGGAGTTTCTTATTTCAAAAGTAAATCGAGGTGATATTATCCTGGTAAAACCTGGGGAGAAAATACCAGTTGATGGTGCGGTCAGGCAGGGCAGCAGCTTTGTGGACGAAAGTATGATAACCGGTGAACCTGTTCCTGTGCTAAAGGAGAAGAATTCAAAAGTATTTGCCGGGACGATTAATCAGAAAGGTACTTTTCAGTTTATTACTGAAAAAGTTGGTTCGGAAACACTACTGAGCAGTATAATAAGACTGGTTCAGGAAGCTCAGGGAAGCAAGGCCCCTGTTCAGAAGCTGGTTGATAAGATAGCAGGTATATTTGTTCCAGTTGTAATCATAATCTCTCTGATTACATTTCTTATGTGGTTATTTCTTGGCGGAGATAATGGTATTATACAGGGGATCATGTCAATGGTCACAGTACTTGTTATTGCATGCCCTTGTGCACTGGGTCTTGCAACTCCCACTGCAATTATGGTCGGTATAGGCAAGGGTGCTGAAAATAATATTCTGATAAAAGATGCGGAAGCCCTGGAGCAGGCATTCAGGATGAACACGCTTGTTCTTGACAAAACCGGCACATTAACTGAAGGTAAACCATCGGTTGGAAATATAGAATGGCTTAACAATAATCGGAAAAACTTGAATATAAATATTTTATATAGCCTCGAGAGGGTATCAGAGCATCCACTTGCTGAATCAGTGGCAAATTATCTGAAGGAAAAAGCTTCCGGCGTGGTTATGAAGGATATTACGAGCATAACAGGCAAGGGGATTTCCGGATGGTATAACCGAAAATTATATTATGCCGGAGGTCTCAGACTGATAAATGAGAACAGGATCATCATTGGCTCCAGACTTTCAAAACTTGCCGGCAGGTGGGAAGCAGAGGCAAACAGTGTTATATACTTTGCCGACAGCAGTAAAGTTCTGGCTGTTATTTCCGTATCTGATAAGATTAGGAGCAGTTCTGCCGTTGCTGTCAGGCAGTTAAAAGAAAACGGGATAGAAGTTTTCATGGTAACCGGAGATAATCAAAAGACCGCAGAAACTGTTGCGGTAAAAACAGGAATTGAGAAGTATGTGGCACAAATGCTGCCCTCGGATAAATCTGATTTCATAACAAAACTGCAGAAAGAGGGGAAAATTGTGGGCATGGTTGGCGACGGGATCAATGATAGTCAGGCCCTTGCAACCGCAGATATAAGTATCGCAATGGGGAAAGGCTCCGATATTGCCATTGATGCAGCAAAGATGACCCTTATTAGCAACGACCTTTCCATTATCCCGTCAGCTATACGGTTAAGCCGCAATACGGTAAAGACAATTCGGCAGAACCTCTTCTGGGCTTTCATTTATAATATAATAGGTATCCCCATTGCGGCGGGAGTTCTTTATCCTCTGAACGGATTCCTTATTAATCCGATGATCGCCGGAGCTGCCATGGCATTAAGCAGTATCAGTGTGGTGACAAACAGTCTGCGGCTGAAATATTCTGATTAGAATAAACTGTCTCTTGTAAATTAAGCCGGTTCAACATGTATTGTGACAGTGAGATTATTATAAGTGTCCATGAGCCTTTTTTCAATCATGTCGCAATATTTGTGAGCATCTTCGACTGATTCTTTTGCAGGAATTTCAACATGGATATCGATAAATTTATAATTCCCGGCCACACGGGTCCGGAGATCATGGTAGGTTACACCCATATCAACCAGCCTGTCTTCCAGATCTTTAATTTCAGAATCACCCCATGCTGTATCAAGAAGCGGTGTGAAGGCTTTCCTCAAAAGTAAATAGGATGCCTTGATGATAAAGATCGCAACAATAATGGCCACTACAGGGTCCAGCCATTTAATGCCGGTTAGCAAAATAAGTCCCAGTCCTGCTGCCACACCGGCTGACGTATATACATCGGTCCTGAGATGAAGGGCATCAGCCTCGAGTGCCACAGAATTTGTTTCGCGGGCTACTTTATAAAGTTTTCGTGAAACAAAAAAATTAACAACAGCTGATATAACCATAACAATCACCCCAACCCATAATATTTCAAGTTTGTGTTCCTCTCCCAGAAGTTTTCTGACAGCCTCTGCTATAATCCATATGGCCGCGACAAATATCAGTAATGCCTCGATAACTCCGGAAATATTTTCCACCTTTCCATGTCCGTAGGGGTGACGGGAATCAGGAGGACTATCGGAGACTCTTACTGATAAAAAAGCTATTATGGCAGCGATAAGATCCATCAAGGAGTGTATAGCTTCGGAAATAATGCTTACTGATCCACTGATAAATCCTGTTACCAGTTTCATGATTATGAGGAGCGAATTGGATAAAACAGAGAGTCTGGCGACTCTGACTTTGACATTCACGGCATTAAGTATTACACATTTACAAGCTCATATTCGATTTTTCCCAGGCCTATTTTCTGGCCGTGCTCCAATCCGGCAAGCCAATGAGTATCAGGATGAGCAAGCTTAAATTTATCTGTATCCCTCATATCGTGGTTTGAAGCTGAGAGATATATCCTGCTGCCAGGTAAAGCTGGCGCAGCAGTTACCATGTCTGCTGATGCTTTATCGAGTGCAACGGGATCGAAAGAAGCAGCTATCCCTATATCAGGAACTATAGGATAATCATTGGTGTCCCAGCAGTCACAATCAGGAGAAACATTCATTACAAAGTTTATATGAAATGAAGGCTTATCTTTAATTACAGCAAATGAATATTCAGCAATTCTTTTGCTTACTATTTCCGATGCATCCTGCCAAACCACCCTCGCGGCATCATACTGGCAGACCGCAACGCATTGACCGCATCCAACACACTTGTTATAATCAATATGCGCAATTTTATCTTTGCCAACTATAATAGCATAATAAGCACAATATTTTTCACAGATTCTGCAGCCAGTACAGTTTTTTGTATGTATTTTTGGTGAAGAGCCTGAATGAAGGAAAAGTTTCCCTCCAACCGAAGCGCAACCCATTCCAAGATTTTTCAGGGCACCGCCGAAACCTGTCATTTCGTGACCCTTGAAATGGTTCATTGAAATTAGTACATCGGAATCAACAATAGCAGATCCTAATTTGGCAACCCTGCAATATTCCGTGTTAAGTTCAATTTCACGATAATCAGTTCCCTTGAGCCCGTCTGCAATAATAACCGGGCAATCTGTTGAAAGAGGATTAAATCCGTTTTCGAATGCTGCTTCAATATGTGAAGGCGCATTTGCCCGTCTTCCCCAGTATAGTGTGTTACAATCAGTTAAAAATGGATAAGCCTCTCTTGATTTTAGCATTCTGACGATTGTTGCAGCATAGTTCGGACGGATGTATGCAAGATTTCCGGGTTCTCCGAAATGAATTTTTAATGCTGTAATCTTTCGTTTGAAATCAATATTATCAAAGCCGGCTTTTAAAACCAGGTTCTCCAGTTTTTTTAAAAGATTCTGTGATGGTTTTGTCCTCAGATTGGTGAAGAATACTTTTGACCGTGACATATCCTGAAGATTTCTAGACAGATAAAATCCTGGCAAGCTCCACAATGCTGTGATTGACATCTTTATGGAGCTTCACAGCTTTGCGGAACGGTACGAGAGTGATCTCGCCATTACTTAAGCCAACCATAACACTTTTCTGGTCATCAATAAGAGCTTCGACTGCAGCATTACCCAGACGGCTGGCGTTCACCCTGTCAATAGCTGAAGGGGAGCCACCTCTCTGAAGATGCCCGAGCACTGTCACTCTTATGTCGTAGTCCTTAAAGTCATCCTTTACCTTTTCCGCAATACCGAACGCTCCGCCCTCTTCATCACCTTCTGCAACTATAATAATATTGCTTGATTTTTTCCGGGTGTTTCCTGTCTCAATCATCTTTTTCAGGTTCCGTGCTTCCCCTTTGATCTCAGGTATTATAATTGCTTCAGCACCTGTTGCTATACCACCGAACAACGCAAGAAAACCGGCTTCAGCTCCCATTACCTCAACAAAAAACATCCTGTTATGAGCACTGGCAGTATCCCTTATTTTATCAACAGCCTCAACAACGGTATTCAGAGCCGTATCATAACCAATAGTATAATCAGTGCCGTAAATATCATTATCAATTGTACCGGGAACACCAACAAATGGGATGTCAAATTCTTCATTGAAAATCCTGGCCCCTGTAAAGGATCCATCCCCTCCAATAACCACCACTCCATCTATCTGTTCTTCTTTCAGGTTATTGTAAGCCTTGAGCCTGCCCTCGGGTGTTTTAAACTCTTCGCAACGGGCAGTTTTAAGAATCGTTCCACCTCTCTGAATAATATCACTGACACTGAACGAGCGTAAAGGCTTGAAATTTGCATTTATTAAACCCTGAAATCCGTGCCTGATACCTATGACCTCAAGTCCGTTATAAATTGCGGTCCTTGTTACGCCACGTATTGCTGCATTCATGCCGGGAGCATCTCCCCCTGAAGTAAGCACCCCTATTTTCTTGATTTTTCCCATTTCGGAAATGATTTAAAAAACGACAAAGATAACATAATTTTCAGCATGGCAAAAGAAGGAACTTCGAAGCAGTCAGATACTTGAGATGAAATCACGTACATCTTCCATTAGCCATTTCGGAGTGGAAGTCGCTCCACATACACCCGCTGATTTATTCTTAATACCTGAAAACCAGGAAGTATCAATATCTTCCACTGAGGAAATGAAAAAACTTGCCGGATTAACACTCCTGCAAACAGAATATAGCATCTTCCCGTTTGAACTCTCCTTGCCGCTGACGAAAATTATTATATCATGTTTTTTTGCAAATTCTTTAATATGAGATTCCCTGTTTGAGACCTGTCCACAGATCGTTTTGTTCAGAAAAAGCAATTTGTCAGGTTTTGAAATCCCGTTCACCTTCATTTTATTATAAATCAGTGAGTAAATAGCCTGATATTTAATTATATCCATGGTTGTTTGTGAGAAAAGATAGACAGGTCTTGTAATATCAATCTTATTCACATCTTCGGGACAAGAAATTAAGATACCTTCATTGTTTGTCTGGCCAAGTAGTCCAACTACCTCAGCATGAAGGTATTTACCGTAAATGACCACCTGTCCGTTATTCTCTTTGGCCGCAAGCCATGCCTCCTTTATTCTTGACTGTAATCTTTTTACAATAGGGCATGTGGCCTCAATAATTTCTAAATTGTTTTTTCTGGCAACAGTATACGTTTCAGGGGGCTCACCATGAGCTCTTATAAGAACTTTGCAATTTGTGAGATTACGGAATTGTTCATAGTTGATCGAAATAAGTCCAAGTGAAGAAAGACGATCCACTTCTTTATCGTTATGAACAATCGGCCCAAGCGAAAAAACTTTTTCCCCCTTCTGAAGAGCTTTTTCTGCAATTTCAACAGCATTTTGTACCCCAAAACAGAAACCTGATTTTTTATCAAGTTCGACTTTCATTTCTCTTCTTATCAATTATCTCCCTGATCCATTCCATCTGTTCCGGTACACTCATCCTGCTGTTATCAAGCACTATGGCATCTTCAGCTCTTCGTAACGGACTTATATCCCTGTTCTCATCAGCTATGTCGCGGGCAATAATATTACTTTGTATTTCCTCAAATTCAACGTCAATGTTTTTAGATCTGAGCTCATCAAATCTTCTTTTAGCCCTGATATCAACTGAGGCAGTCATAAAGATCTTAATATCGGCATCAGGGAAGACAACAGTGCCTATATCCCTTCCATCCATTACTATCCCTTTTAAAACACCTATCTGTCTCTGTAGTTCGACCATTTTTGCGCGAACCTCCTCTATCTGGCTGATCCTGCTTACATGAGCAGAAACTTCGATGCCCCTGATCTCTTCTTCTACATTCTCGGAATTTAAATATGTTTCAAATTCAAGAATATCAGGGTTATAAATAAAACTGATATGAATATCTCTTATATCAGCAAGTATATCGTTCATATTCAGGAAGCCCTTTCCAATATACCCTTTCCTCATGCAATAAAGAGTTACAGCCCGGTACATTGCACCACTGTCTATATAAAAATAATTTAACTCCCTTGCAATGGCTTTGGCAAAGGTGCTCTTCCCGCACGAGGAATACCCGTCAACTGCAATTATGAATTTTTTCTCCATGGTTACTGTCCTCATCCAGTCCTTTTCGTCTCCCAATCCTTCCACCCATCTGAAAGAGCGCTATACAAACCTTATTCCCTCCCTGTTTGGACAGAAGGTAAACCAAACATCCCGGGACACACTTTTCGTTGTAAAACGAACTGTTAAAACTGTAAAATATACAATAATAAAAATACATTATTATATCAAAAAAAGCTAATGTTGTAGCTTTTTATAAAGCAGGTCAGGCCGGATTATAAGCGAGACATGATTTGATGATCCTGCCAGGTGATATGTTGCTCTGCCAAACTCAAGATTTAACATGGAAGTTTTAATACCGAAACCCCACGAGAAACCAACAGTTGACACCCTGGATTCTACTTGTAATTCCCTTCTTCTCTGGTAGTTAAAACCTGCACTGAGATAGAAATTTTTATGAGGAATAAATTCAGTACCAATTACTATATGCCGCATTATATTCTCAAGTATATCTGATTGCAGGGAATTCTGACCGACTTCTGATCCGGAACCATTGTATTGATATGTGAGGTCAAATTTTTCAAGGTGCCTGATGGTCAAGGAAAAACGGAGTGGTGCATGAGCTAGTTTAGCCGAAAACCCGGCCTGAATCTCAAAAGGCAGCTTCTGATGAGGCTCTCCCGCATAGGTAGTAACCTGATAACCTAAATTCTTAATAACCAATCCGGCTGAAAGCAGTCCGTTATAAGTATGCCAGGCAGCACCAAGGTCAAAAGCAAATCCAAGAGATGTATATCTTTCAAGATGCGAAATTACCGGCATGAAATTCACTCCCAGCACGAACATTGAATCAATTTCACAGGAGTAAATTACAGAAAATGCATATTCTGAAGCGCTGAATTTTCCAGTAATTGTTCCTGATGCATCAGCTTCGGTAAATGATCCGTAGTTTAAGTAACAAATACCTGCTGCAAAATTTCCTGTTCCCGGAAAGGTTCTCGAATACATTGCAAATCCGTAGTTGATGCCGGCAAAATAATCGGAATAATTAAGTGCCAGACTTCTATCCATTTGTGAACCGAGAAGCGCAGGATTGTGATAAGCAAGATTCAGATTATTATCGTATAGCGAAACATTTGAACCACCAAGGGACGAAACAAGTCCGGAATGAGTAAGGTTGAGGAATTCATATATATTATCACCTCCGGTTTGTGAAAACGAACCAGTAGTGAAGATCGTTAACAAAAGGATATTCAGGGCTTTCGGTCGCATAACCAAATATTAAAGTAAATATATTAATATTTAACGTGTTAAGTGCAAAAAACAGGATAATTAAATGATCGGGTGCGTAAAAAAGCTCAGGCTGTCTTTCCTGTCAGGACGAGAGCATCATCAATGCTTTTTGGTCGTCCGTTCATCTGCGCCATAAATATCCCTGTAATTACAATTATCATACCTGCTATATTCTGCAGAGTTAGCCTGTCTCCCAGGATAATGAATGAAAATATGGCTGTGAAGATTGGAATAAAATTAGTAAAAACATTAGCTTTAGTAATACCTATATTCCTTACAGAATATGCAAAGAAAATGAAAGCACCGCAGGAAGCAAAAACAGCGAGTTCAATTACCGGTATAAATGACTTAAATGTAATCTGGTGGCTTATCAGATGGTTGAGGTCTGATACCAGGAATATTGGAAGAAAGAGAAATGCCCCGATGAAATTCTGGACAGTTACAATGAATACGGGAGTGTAATTGCCGACAAGCCTGCTCAATGTAAGGTTATATCCGGTTGCAGAAATGACAGCAAGAGATAGCAACAGCAGACCTTTGATATTAAACGAAAGAGTACCATCCCTGTTTATGATGAACACTACAACTCCGATAAATGAAAGTACTATCCCGATATAATTTATGCCTTTCAATCTCTCTTTAAATATTATCCATGCACCTATGGTGGCTACCACAGGTATTGTTGAAATTAATACCGAACCAACAGTTGCAGAGACATAAGTCAGACCAAAACTCTCCCCAAGAAAATAGAATAATGGTTCAAAAAGGGTAAGCATAATAAAAAGCTTGCGGTCCTCTTTTCTTATCTTCATGAACTTTTTCTTGATGATAAGGTATGCAACCAGGATTATTACAGAAATCACCAGTCTCATGAAAACGATACTGATAGGCCTGAAAGTTTGATTTGCGATTTTAAACCAGATAAATGAAAATGACCAGAAGATCATTGCAAGCAATACTGCCCCATATGTTCTGACCCTGGTGTTCAATTTTATCTGTTACTTTGATGAATTTTTTTTGGTGTGCGAATTTATATTAATTATCTGTATTTCTTCATGTGGCAAAGAAAAATTAATGCCTGTTGTTTCTTAAGACTCAGAATATTTCGACCGGTAGTTAGTACAAAAACAAGAATCACAATTAAATAACAGATTTACAATATGATATTTAATGCAGTATTTCGAATCTGATTAAAATGATTTACTGCAGATTTGATTGTGAAGCTTAAATTATTATATTTGCCGCCTCTATGCTAAAATAATGATTTTGTTCCGGTCATTCTGATAAATAGTATAACAAATAATTTCCATAAATGAAAATCTTAGTCTGTATAAGCAATGTTCCCGACACAACAACAAGAATAAAGCTTGCGGAAGACAATATTTCCATCGATACAACTGGCATACAGTGGGTAATAAATCCGTGGGATGAGCTGTCACTGACGCGGGCTCTTGAACTGAAAGATGATCCGGCCAGTGGTGTTAAATCAGTTACTGTTGCACATGTAGGCCCATTATCTTCTGAGCCTACAATAAGAAAAGCTCTCGCCATAGGGGCTGATGAGGCCATACGGATTAACGCTGAAGCATCGGATGCATACTTTGTGGCCGGGCAGATTGCCGAAGCAATAAAGAAAGAGGATTTTGATATCATCATGTGCGGAATTGAGTCAAGTGATTTCAATGGTTCAGTAGTAGGTGGAATGATCTCGGAATTTCTCGGAATACCTTCTGTTTCGGCGGTTTCTTCGATAACAATTGAAAATGGGCAGCCTCTTCTTACCCGCGAAATTGACGGTGGTAAAGAAATAATTTCTGTACCATTGCCATTTACCGCAATTGTTCAGAAGGGGATAGCCAAAGAACCCCGGATTGCTGCAATGCGTGGAATTATGATGGCCAGAAGCAAACCAATCAGAATTGTGGAACCTGTTGCCCTCGAAATACTTACAGAAATCTCAGGTTTTGAAAAGCCAAAACCCCGTGCTGCCTGTAAATATATTGATGCTGATAACCCCGCACAGCTTATCACTCTTCTCATGAACGAAGCAAAAATTATCTGAAAAATAACGACTAATTAATACCAGATTATAATATGTCAGTTTTAGTATATACCGAACATTGGGGAGGCAAATTCAAAAAACTAACATTTGAACTTGTTTCTTATGCAAATGCAGTAGCCGGAATGCTTAATACAAAAGTAACAGCCGTTACGAACGGATTAAATGATGAAAGTGAGTTACGGAAACTGGGCAGCTATGGTGCCGAAAAAATTATCAATATTACAGATGAAGCACTTAAAATACTCGACAACCAGGTTTATGCAAACATAATAGCAGAAATTGCACAAAAAGAAGGATCAAAAATTATTATACTTTCAAACAATAATACCGGCAAAGCTCTTGCCCCAAGAGTGTCAGTACGGCTCAAGGCGGGTATTGGATCGGGTGTGAGCAAACTGCCGTTAAACCTCAACCCTTTTACTGTTTACAAAAGGGCTTATTCGGGGAATGTTTTTGCACACCTCGTGATAAAATCGGATATCAAAATACTCACACTTGCCCAGAACTCTTTTGAACTTTTGGAAAAACCGGTTGCATCGACCATCGAAAATATATCAGTAAATATTGATGGTTCAATGATGAAGACAGCTGTGAAAGAGACCCAGAAACAAACGGGAAAAGTCATCCTGACTGATGCAGATATAGTTGTTTCAGGCGGCAGAGGCATGAAATCACCCGATAACTGGACTTCACTTGTTGAATTGGCTTTAATTTTAGGTGGAGCAACAGCCTGTTCAAGACCTGTTTCTGATGAAGGATGGCGGCCTCATGAGGAACATACCGGGCAAACAGGTAAAATAATTGCGCCAAATCTCTATATTGCTGTTGGTATTTCCGGAGCTACCCAACACCTTGCAGGTATAAGCTCATCCAAATATATTGTCGCTATTAATACCGACAAGGATGCCCCTATCTTTGAAGTAGCACAGTATGGAATAGTAGGCGATGCAATGAAAGTGCTTCCGAAGCTGGTTGAGGCTGTAAAGGAAATAAAACAATAATAAAGTAACATTGCAGGGGTCTGATGTACAATGCCCCTGCAATTGTAATTCTAATGATCTTACTATGACAAGACAGATAGTGTTTGCAATTGTCCTGTTAATAACATTTGGAGTATTTTTCTACACAATAAACAGGATCGTTGGTTTTTTCAGGCTTACACGACCCGCTTTCCCTGTTAGGAATTATGGCAAACGGTTCGGAATGACCATAAAAATAGCATTCGGACAAACAAAGATATTCCGGAAACCTGTGACAGGCTTTTTTCATGCTCTTGTGTTCTGGGGATTTTGCATTATTCTGTTTGGCACTATCGAAATGGTTATGGATGGCCTTGCAGGTACTGAAAGAATCTTGCAGGTCTTTGGACCTGTTTATGATTTGATTATTGCAACTGGTGACATTTTTGCCCTCTTGGTAGGAGTATCTGTGATTATTTTTCTGACCAGACGCATCTTTTTTCATATTAAACGCTTTGAGGGGGTTGAAATGAAAGAAAGATCTCATATAGATGCAAATATTTCTCTTGCACTTATTCTGCTGTTAATGATTTCCCTGTTAACCATGAATACAGGATATATCGGATACAAAAAAATATTGGGAGAGGAGATTGCAGGGATTTTCCCTGTGAGCGGATTAATTGCAGCTATTTTTTCAGGAATGACTACCGGAAAATTGATGATTATGTGCGAAATTTCGTGGTGGACACATATCCTTCTCATTTTTGTTTTTGCAAACTATCTGCCATATTCTAAGCATTTTCATGTATTCATGTCGGTTCCGAATGTTTTTCTCTCAAGGCTTGATCCACTGGGCAAACTGACTAACATGGATAATATTACAAGAGAGGTGAAGCTGATGCTAGATCCTGAGACAGCATATTCGCCTGTGGTACAAGAAACACCTGTTGAACGTTTTGGTGTCAGGGATGCGGAGGATGTAACCTGGAAAAATTATTTCGATTCATTATCCTGTACTGAGTGCGGAAGGTGCACTTCAGTTTGTCCGGCAAACATTACCGGTAAAAAGCTATCACCACGTAAGATTATGATGGACCTGCGTGCAAGAATGAAGGAAAAGGGTTCCATGATGGTTAAAAACGGCAGGGATTTCAATGACAGCCGCTCTCTTATCAGGGATTATATCTCAGAAGAAGAGCTTTGGGCTTGTACCACATGTAACGCATGTGCTCAGGAGTGTCCTGTTAATATTAACCAGCCATCATTGATAGTTGATATGCGACGTTACCTCGTTCTTGAAGAAGCTTCAGCTCCCGGTGAGCTGAAAAGTGTGTTCAATAACATTGAAAACAACGGAGCTCCATGGCAATATTCATCTGAAGACAGGCTGAACTGGGCAAAAGATATAGAAAGGAATGTTCCCGTTATGGCTGATCTTCATTCTAAGGGCGAAAAACCTGAATATCTCTTCTGGGTGGGTTGTGCAGGCGCCTTTGACGACAGGTATAAAAAAGTGGTAAGGGCTTTTTCAAAGATACTGAACCACATTGGAATAAGTTACGCGGTACTTGGGAAAGAAGAGACATGCACCGGTGATCCTGCCCGCAGGGCCGGCAACGAAATGTTGTACCAGATGCAGGCAATACAGGTAATAGAAACATTTAAGCTTTATGATGTCACAAAGATCATAACGACATGTCCCCATTGTTACAATATTTTTAAGAATGAGTACCCCGACCTGGGTGGCAGATATGAAGTATTCAATTATTTACAATTCCTTAATAAATGCATTAAAGAAGGGAAGATAAAACCGGTTTCCGGGTCACCTAAAGATATTTCGGTAACCTATCATGATCCATGCTATCTTGGCAGAGCAAATGACATTTATACCGAACCACGGACAATACTGAAAGACGTATCAGGTAAGTTTGTTGAAATGGAAAGGAACAGAAGCTTTGCGCTTTGTTGTGGTGCAGGGGGTGCACAAATGTTCAAGGAAGCCGAAAAGGGTGATAAGGAGGTATTCATTGAAAGGACCGAGGACGCATTAAAGACCAGTACAGATGTTATTGCTACTGCCTGTCCGTTTTGCATGACTATGCTAACCGACGGACTTAAATACAAGAATAAAGAGGCTGAAGTGAGAAATCTTGATATTGCCGAATTAGTGGCACAAAGTCTGGAATTATGAAAATCAAAATGAAAGATACTTAATATTAAACTAACCTGTATGGAAACCAAAAAAGTTCTGAAGAGCGGTGAATTCCTTGTGAGTGAAGTGGACTCAAAAGATATTTTCATTCCTGAACTCTTCGACGAGGAGCAGAAAATGATCGCACAAACCTGTAAGGATTTTCTCGAAGCTGAGGTTTATCCGAATATTGAAGCCCTTGAAAAAGGTGACAGGGAACTGATGAAAAGTATCCTGAAAAAGTCAGGAGAACTTGGATTGATGGGCATTTCAATTCCGGAAGAGTATGGAGGATTCGGACAATCTTTTGTTACCCAGATGCTTGTCGCGGAAACAATGGGCGCCGGCTATTCATTTTCTGTTGCTTATATGGCTCATTGCGGTATAGGAACTCTTCCAATCATGTATTACGGAAATGAGGATCAGAGGCAGCATTATGTCACCAGGCTTGCCACCGGGGAACTTCTTGGCGCCTATTGCCTTACTGAACCAGGTGCAGGAAGCGACGCTAATTCTGGCAAAACAAACGCAAGATTATCTGATGATGGTAAATACTACATACTTAACGGCCAGAAAATGTGGATCACCAATGCCGGCTTTGCCGACACTTTGGTCGTATTTGCTAAAATTGATAATGACAGGGTTTTGAGTGCCTTTATTGTTGAAAGCAGCTATGCTGGTGTTGTTATCGGTCAGGATGAGCATAAAATGGGAATAAAAGGCTCATCTACCGCCCAGATATATTTCAATGATGTCAAAGTTCCGGTTGAGAACCTGCTTGGAAAGAGAGGAGAGGGATTCAGGATTGCACTCAGCATTTTACATATGGGCAGGATAAAACTAGGAGCCAATGTTATTGGAGCAGGTAAAAAAGCAATCAACGATTCAGTTAAATATGCGAATGAGCGCAAGCAGTTTGGGGTGCTGATTTCAACTTTCGGAGCCATAAAACATAAACTTGCTGAACAGGTGATCAGACTTTTTGCTTCAGAATCTGCAGTTTACAGGGTGAGCAAAGATATTGATGATATGATTGGTAAGCTAAAGACAGATTGCGGCGACAATGGCCGTGCATCAATTGAAGCTATAAGCCACTATGCTGTGGAAGCTGCCATTCTAAAAGTGTACGGCTCCGAAATGCTTGATTTCATTTCCGATGAAGCTGTCCAGATACATGGAGGTATGGGTTATTCAGCTGAAATGGATGTTGAAAGAGGTTACCGCGATTCGAGAATAAACAGGATTTTTGAAGGAACAAATGAGATCAACCGGCTTCTTGTTGCTGACACTGCAATGAAACGTGCCATGAAGGGTGATTTTAATCTTTTCGGGACAGCTGAAAAACTCTACAGTAATATTGATGATATCAGGAACGATAAAGTGCACGGTGAAACCTATTTCCAGGAAAAACAGAGATACCTGAGTAACTTCAAGAAAGTTATTCTTCTGGTTATACATGGTGCTGTGAAGCAGTTTGAAAAGAACCTTGTAAACGAACAGGAAGTTATGAATAATATTGCAGAAATGATGATGGAGATATATGTTTCTGAATCACTTTCCAAAAGAGTGGAGAAACTTGAATCTCTAATTGGCACTAGTAGTATTTACAGAGATATACTTGATGTAAATGTTTATGATACAGCCGATAAAGTAAGAAAATCAGCTTCAGACGCCATTAACTCATTTGCGTCTTCCGATAATGCTTTTAAATTGCTGACTGCGGCAGAAACACTTACCAGGGTGACAGGAGTAAATATCAAAGATGCCAGGAGAAGAATTGCTGATAAGCTTATCGGAGATAATATTTACAGATTCTGATTAATTCATAATATTTTTTTAGTATTAATTATGATTCTTTCTGATACATTTGATTCTACCCCGACCTCCATTCTGAAAGCAGAAATGGATTCATATGTGAATTTTGAAGAGTATTACCACTACCTGAATAATATAAGTTTTGTTATTTTTACTCTCGTCATCATTTTGATAATAATACATATTACTTTCAGGATTATCAGGAAACGTAAAACTTAAAGAAAACCAGCATGTATTTATATCCAATATGGATCAGAATCTGGCATCTAATTAACGCCATTCTTGTCATAATACTTATAATTACCGGAATCAGCATTCATTTCGCGGGAGATAGCCAGACTTTTTTTCTGATGAATCCTGATAAAGCGGTCAGATGGCACAACTTTGCAGCTGTATTGCTGATAATAGGCTATATTGGTTTTGTTGCAGGTAATATATTATCCGAAAACGGGAAGTATTACAAATTGGAAAAAAGAGACTTCTGGAAAGGAGTGGTTTTACAATTAAGATACTACTCATATGGGATGTTCAAGGGCGAAAAGAATCCTTTTACTGTAACGTTTGACCGCAAATTCAATCCTTTACAGAAACTTTCATATGTTCTTGTTATGTATGTCTCCTTACCAATACTTATTATAACCGGCATCGGTTTACTGTTGCCTGATGAAACATTAGACAAGCTTTATAAGGTGAAAAGGTCAGGTCTTTCGGACCTTCTACATATAACTATGGGATTTCTGATTTCAATATTCTTATTGATACATATTTACACATGTACACTTGGATCAAAAGCATCGTCCCTGTTCAGGGGAATAATTACCGGATATCGTGATTCCGGTGATGACTGATCTCAATAATCTTCGTCTCACTTCCTTTAACCTGATGAAAACAGCACGATAATTGCAATTATTAATAAACAAAAACAGTACTCATGAATATCTTCAAAATGAAATCATCCGTAGCGGTCTTTATTTTTGTCAGTATCATACTGATATCTATGACCATTCAGCAGAATCCTGTAAAGCCATGGCCAGTGCCTGACGACTACAAAAATATGACAAATCCGGTTGAAAAAGGGGAATCAAGCAACAATGCGGGGAAGGCTCTTTATGATAAATATTGTGCATCGTGTCATGGAAAAACAGGTCTTGGAGATGGCGTAAAAGGGAGAGCTCTGAAAGATTTTCCCGGAGATTTCTCAGGTGAATATTACCAGAATCAGACTGATGGAGAACATTTCTACAAAACAAAAGTCGGAAGGGGTGAAATGCCAAAATACGAAGACAGAATGTCTGATGAGGATATCTGGAACATGGTTAATTACATGAGAACCTTTAAAAAAGCAGATTAATGACTATCTGCATATTTGAAACTGTATTATAAGAACTTAATTACCGCTAATACCGGCAACTAATGGCATGCAAAGAGGAAGTAATATCGGAGGTAAATACTTTTGATTTCAATAAGTTGAAGATCTTTTAGGTCTCTAATCAAATTAGACTTAAGAACCAAACCCGGATTAGTATTACTAATTTAATTATGAAGTTTGCAAAAATTATTTTTTCTCCTGTTTTCATGGGGATTCTCTTTCTGGTCTTTGCTGTATCAATGGCTGCTGCAACCTTTATTGAGAACGATTATGGTTCAGATGCCGCATACGGTTTCGTTTATGACACCAGATGGTTCGAACTGATACTGATACTTCTCTCTGTCAACCTTGTGGGACAGATGATCATTTACAGGCTTTACAGAAAGTCAAAACTTACTGTATTTATTTTTCATCTTTCATTTGTACTTATTATCGCTGGTGCTGGTATTACCAGATATTTTGGATGGGAAGGAACAATGCATATCCGTGAAGGAGAGGAGCAGGACAGGTGTTTTTCAAACGAGAAGTACCTGGAGTTTGCAATCAGGGGGAATGACGGAACAGTTATTTCACAGCATTCGGAGAAATATTCAATAACTACAGTTTCGGCTGATAACTACCGTAGAAAGATAAAAATTGATGACAAAGAATATGATCTTGTATTATCCAGAATTATCCCAAATGCTTCAGAGATCATTGCTGATGACCCTGATGGAGAACCGTTAATCTCCTTTCTGTCAATCAATGACCAAATAAGAGAGACTCTTATCTTCAGGCAGGGAGAGGTGAAATTGATTGATAATATATCTGTCGGCTTCGATACTGAAGAAGAGACAGACATAAGGATAAATGCTGACTCAACCTCATTTTTGATAAGCTCAAGACTTCCCGTAAGCCAGATGAACATGATGACCCGTGAGACAAAAATGATTGAACCGGGTCAACTTGTTGTCCTGGAAAAGATGCAGATCTTTACTCTGAATGATATCAGGCTGATACCGCAGGATTTATCTCTTAAGGGAATTCTAAAAGCTGAGCCTGTTAACATAAGGATACAGGAAACGGGACAAAATGTGTTGCTTTTTCATCTTTTTTCAGATAATAAAGTCTTAACTACCATATATTTATGGAATAAAGCCACAGAAAAAACAGCTTCAGCAACCGCAGCCATTGGCAATAATACCATTGAGATCTCTTTTGGATCAAGTATCACAACACTTCCATTCAGCCTGAGACTTAATGAATTTGTATTTGATAGATACCCGGGGTCGAACAGCCCTTCCGGTTATAAGAGTGATGTAGTTCTGATCGACAAAACAGAGAATATTGAAAGGCCATTCACTATTTACATGAACAACATATTGAAATATAAAGGATTCAGGTTCTATCAGTCCTCATACGACCAGGACGAAAAGGGAACAATTCTCTCAGTGAATAATGATGTTGCCGGTATGTTTGTTACATATACAGGTTATGGATTGCTTTTTCTGTTTGTAATTATGTCACTTTTGAACAGAAAATCAGTATTTCACAATGTGACTGCGGAATACTGGAATTCTCCTTTACGAAAAATATTACCTTTAGTCATGATGTTGTTCATATTGTCAGGATTCGGCTCTATCGGTGCCCAGAAGCTGGTCCCTGACAAGACAATAGCCAACGAATTCGGGAATATTCTTGTACAGGACCAGAAGGGAAGAACCAAACCACTTTTCACACTGAGCAACGACATTCTGCGGAAGGTAACCGGGGAAAACAAGTTAAAGGGACTTTCATCTATGCAGGTTTTTCTGGGGCTGTATATGGATTTTGACAACTGGAAAAGTGAACCGCTGATTAGGATATCAAATAGAGAACTTCAGATGCAACTGGGAGTTAAGGGAAACTTTGCAGCATTTACTGATATGGTTGATCTGGATAGCAGGGGTTCCTATAAGCTTGCTGAAATAGTCAACAACGTTTACATGAAATCTCCGGGTGAGAGGTCCAGGTTTGACAAGGAAATTATTAAGGTTGATGAAAGGGCCAACATTATTTATATGATTTATACAGGGGGATTTCTGAAGATATTTCCCCTGAAGGATGGAACAAATCACTGGGGATCTTCGCAGAATGCACTCCCGTCTGCCATCAATAAGGAAGATTCGTTGTATCTTGGAAGGATCATTCCTTTGTTTTCTGAGGCCTTACAGGCAAATAATATTACCACTGCCAGACAGGTTACAGCATCAATAATCGAATATCAGAAAAGGTTTTCAGAATATGAGCTGCCATCTGAGTCGAGAATAAAAGCCGAACTGCTTTACTAT
>DCVC01000091.1 GCA_002328625.1 Bacteroidales bacterium UBA2198 | reverse complement strand
TTGTCCTCATCGATGTTGTGCATACTGACCGGAATTCTGAGTATTGATGAAAGGGTTATAAGGTCGGCACCGATATGTCCATAGCTGGATGAGCAATGGTTTGCACCCCAGTTAGCCATAACAGAGTAAACATCAGTAAAGGCGCCTTTACCTGTAATTCTTGGAGCGAACCAGGTTGTTGGCCAGGTAGGATCAGTCCGGTCAGATAATATTTTATTAACCTTTTCCGGAAGTTCAGCGGTCCAGCCCTCTGCAATCTGGAGAACAGGGCCAAGACCCTTCACAAGATTTACCCTTGAAATAGTAAGAGGCATGATTCCTTTAGTGAAGAACTGCGAAGAGAAACCTCCTCCCCTGAAATATCCTCTGTTCGCAGGAGGCCACACTGTTGCCTTAAGACACTCGACAGCATCCTTTGATGTAATTTCATAAAATGGTTTTACACAAGTCTCGCCCTTTCGTGTCTGCCGGCCTGAGAAATCGAGCGCTGATGCTCCTGAATTAATAAGGTGAATAACACCATTGGAAGCAAGACCTTCAGGCTTTTCACCGGTGACCCTCTTAATTGCATCAGGACTCCAGTATGTCCGGATATCTGAAAACATCTGGGCACTATTGGTGAGAAGGTAACCAAATAACATCGGGACCCCGTTCATGGCATCATTTTCTGTTGCAACAAGGTATGGAGGCCTTATTCCGTTCCAGTCAAATGATGAGCATAAAATTGCTTCCAGGAAATCTCCGTTAGGCATATGGTCAGTCCATTGGCGCTGACCCTGGAAACCTGCAAGGATTGCATTGTGCCCAAGAGCTTCTTCACCAAAACCATATTTTTTCAGTGCCTGATTTCCAACCATCAGATCGCGTGCAATAAGTGTCATCTTTACAACAATCTCCCATTCCCTGTCTTTCTGTGACCTCGACTTTGGCTTTGGGTTCATGTCAGGCCCTTCCTTGCAGTGTTTCTTCGTCCATTCCATTGCTTTTTTGAACTCTTCCCCGTCAAATATCTCTTCGTTCAGCCGGCGATTGAACTCACTCATGTCAATATATTCGTTACGCATCCCCAGGTATTCCTGGAAAAAATCTTCCCGTACTATGGATCCGGCAATTCCCATTGAGACAGATCCCATTGACAGGTATGATTTGCCCTTCATGTACGATACTGCGAGTCCGGCACGCACAAAACTTAATATTTTTTGGCTTACATCATCAGGAACAGTAAGATCGCCAACATCCTGAACATCATGACCATAAATACCGAATGCCGGCAATCCTTTCATTGTATGACCAGCAAGGGCAGCAGCAAGATAAACTGCCCCGGGACGCTCAGTGCCGTTAAATCCCCAGATCGCTTTTGGCATTTCAGTATCCATGTCAATTGTCTCACTGCCATAGCACCAGCAAGGAGTAACAGTCAAACTGACTCCGACACCGGTCTTCCTGAACTTTTCTGCACACATTGCAGCTTCGGCAACACCTCCGATGCAGGTATCTGATATCACGCACTGAACGGGCTTTCCGTTTGGGTACTTCAGATTTTCAGATATCAGACCGGCCGCAAGCCTGGCCATGCCCATGGTCTGATCCTCAAGAGATTCTCTGACACCATTCATACGGCCATCGATGACGGGGCGGATCCCGACTTTCGGAAAATCACCTATAACAGTCTGATAGTTATAGGTGATCTTTAATTCTTCATTCGACATTTTATGCTGTTTTATTGTAGTTTTCAATAGAAGGCTAACAAATATAAGATATTTTGAATACAATTTTACTCTGAAATAAATAACAGTTATATATACTCAGTGTCACTCTGTGAATTCTATGTGTGCCTCAATGTAAGTTCTTTTTGGCTACACAGATGACCACAGAGTTTTTTCAAGAGCAACACAGAGGGGCACAATAGTAAAATAACCAGTTATAAACACCAAAGTATCATTCCGCATTGTACTCCTTTTTTGTACCTTTGGCAGCTTATCATTCACAAGATTTTCATATGCAAAAACGAAGACGATTGCCGGTCTGGCTTAAAATGCAAAGGGCAAGCGGTGAAAACTACTCAATGGTAAAAAGGATTGTGGCAAAAAATAACCTTCACACAATCTGTGTAAGCGGCAATTGTCCAAATATCGGTGAATGCTGGAATGCCGGAACTGCTACTTTTATGATCCTTGGAGATATATGCACAAGAGCCTGCAAATTCTGCGGTACAAGAACAGGAAAACCCTTTCCTCCCGATCCGGAAGAACCTGAAAGAGTGGCCGAATCCATTAAGTCAATGAATCTCAGGCATTGTGTCATAACCTCAGTTGACCGTGACGATATTCCTGATGGGGGATCCTCATTCTGGGCCGAAACAATAAGGCTTATCAGGGAGATCAATCCCGGAACCACAATTGAGGCTCTGATCCCTGATTTTAACGGAATAGCTGAAAACATCCAAAAAATTATTGATGCAGGTCCTGATATATTATCACACAACATAGAAACGGTAGAACGCCTTACACCGCTCATCCGGACAAAAGCAAAATATAAAAGGAGCCTGGATGTCCTTAGATATGTCTCCGGAAAGGGAAAAAGATCCAAGTCGGGATTCATGCTTGGTCTTGGTGAAAAAGAGGAGGAGATAATTAAAGCCATCAGGGATATTAGTTCTACAGGCTGCAAAATATTAACACTGGGGCAATATCTTCAGCCGTCTCACGCTCATATGCAGGTTGTCGATTATATATCTCCCGGAAAGTTTGAGGAGTATAGAAAAGCAGCACTGCAAGAGGGTTTCCTGTTTGTTCAAAGCGCCCCTCTTGTCCGTTCCTCTTTTCGTGCGGAAAAACATTTAAGGACTGAGTAAAATTGATTATATTAGCGACGCTTTAAAGAGGGAAATCATTTGAGTTATAGTGTTATATATCAAGATATTGGGCTTAAGGAATTTAAAGAGGCCTGGGAATATCAGGAAAAGATCTTTGCTGAGCTTGTTGAAAAAAAAAGAAGAAGCAACCAGGGAAATATTACTCTGAATGATAGTCCGGGTACTCTTATTTTTGTTGAGCATCCTCATGTTTATACTCTTGGGAAAAACGGGTCGGAAAATAATCTTCTTGTCGATTACCTGCAATTGAAGGCAAAAGATGCCGCTTTTTATAAAATTGACAGGGGTGGAGACATAACTTATCATGGCCCCGGGCAGATTGTAGGGTATCCTGTTTTTGATCTTGAAGCGATCAAGATTGGTCTGAAAGAGTACATTTACCTTCTTGAGGAAGCTGTAATAAAAAGCCTGAAAGATTTCGGACTGGAGGGTTCAAGACTTGCAGGAGGTACCGGGGTATGGCTCGAAGCTGAAAATAAAGGCAAAGCACGAAAGATCTGTGCAATAGGAGTAAAGGTAAGCAGGTTCATTACAATGCATGGTTTTGCTTTTAATATCAATACTGATCTTTCATATTTCAATAATATTAATCCCTGCGGGTTTACTGACAAGGGTGTTACATCGCTTGAAAAAGAGACCGGCAGCAGGCAGGATATGGAGAAAGTTAAGAATATATTGAAAGGGAATCTGCAGGAGGTTTTCAGTCTTGAATGGACAAATTAGCCGGATGATGGAAAAGAAATGGATAATTAAAGATAAAGCAGATCCTGTTGCCGTGATGCGGCTTGCAGATATCCTCGGGATACCTGAACCTCTGGCGAATTTGATGGCCCAGAGAAATATTACCACAAAAGAGGAGGCATATTCATTTTTCAACCCAAGTCTGGATTATCTGCACGATCCTTTTCTGATGAAGGACATGAATATTGCCGTAGACAGGATACTTGTGGCTATCAATAAGAAGGAAAAAATTCTTGTTTATGGTGATTATGATGTTGACGGAACTACTGCTGTGGCTCTTATGTATTCGTTCCTTAAAGGGTATAATTCAAATGTTGAGTATTACATTCCCGACAGATATAAAGAGGGTTATGGTGTTTCTTTCCTTGGGCTCGATTTTGCCTATCAGAATAACTGCAAAGTGGTGATCACCCTTGATTGCGGGATTAAAGCTGTTGAAAAGGTGAAATATGCGCGCACCAAGGGGATCGATGTTATAGTTTGTGATCATCATTACCCGGGCGATGAGATCCCCAAAGCCCTTGCAGTGCTTGATCCTAAACAGCCCTTATGCAGTTATCCGTACAAAGACCTTTCGGGGTGCGGTGTGGGATTCAAACTTGTTCACGCATTAGCCCGTGTAATTGGGATCCCCTTCATCGAAATCTCACATTACCTCGACCTGGTTGCAGTGAGCATAGCTTCAGATATTGTCCCTCTGACTGGAGAGAACAGGGTATTGGCCTACTTCGGACTTAAGCAGTTGAATGAAGCTCCCAGGATCGGATTGAAAGAGATCATGAGAGAATCTGAAATAAATAAAGCCCTCACCATTGAAGATATTGTTTTTAAGATCGGACCAAGGATAAATGCTGCGGGCAGAATGGAAACAGGAAGCAAGGTAGTCGAACTGCTAATATCCAACGATTTGAAAATTGCCACCGGAATAAGCAAAGAGATTAACAGTTTTAATATTGAGCGACGTACCGTTGACCGGATAATAACAAATGAGGCGATGCGTATGATCTCAGAAAATCAGGGAACAGTAAATGCAAAAACAACAGTTCTTTATAATCCATCCTGGAAAAAGGGAGTCATCGGGATTGTTGCATCCAGGCTGATTGAAACCTATTACCGTCCTACAGTAATACTTACCGAATCAAATGGTTTTGCAACAGGATCAGCAAGATCAGTACAGGGTTATGACCTGTACCAGGCTATTGAGTCGTGCAGCGATCTGCTCGAAAGCTTCGGGGGCCATATGTTTGCAGCAGGTCTTACACTTAAGAAGGAAAACATAAGACCATTTATGGAGCGCTTTGAGCAGTTTGTGAACAGTACTATAACTGAAGATCAATTAGTCCCGCGTGTGTTCATAGACACAGAACTTGCTTTTTCGGAAATCAATGAAGAGTTTTTCATTGCTATAAATAAATTTCAGCCTTTTGGCCCTGAAAATATGTCCCCCATATTTGCTTCCCGCAATGTATTTGATACCGGTACGGGGCGGATGGTTGGATCAAGCGGAGAACACCTTAAGCTGGAATTATGCCAGGAGTCCTCCGGTGTTAAAAGCCTTCCAGCCATTGCATTTAGCCAGGCCGACCGTTTTGAATACATCAGAGGTGGAAATCCGTTTGATATCTGTTATTCCATAGAAATGAACGAATTCAGAGGAAATAAAAATCTTCAGCTTAACATTAAAGATATAAAAGCCCCGGTTTCAGAATAATCAGAACTATTTCTAGAACCTTAATCTGAACTGAAACTTGAATTCTTCACTTTGCTTTAAAATAAATGGCATCTCTTCCCTGCAGGTTATTCCATATTTTATCCGGAATTCGGTTTTGCCGCCCGGTCTCCAGGCTGCCATCATATAAGCCCTGCTCCCCTTGCCTGATAATGCGGGAATACTGAAACTGTACAGAAGATCATTTTCATAAGTGTACAACCTTGAATCCCAGTCATCAGTATCGAATGTGCAAAAACGCAGCCAGCATGAAACGGGAATTGATTTAAACCTGTAGTTAATATCCTGAAGCAGCAACATTCCTTTATTGCCCGAAGGATAAACGGATTTATAATCAACCCTTGTAATAAGTGTCAGATTATCAATAATATTATATTTGACCACCCCTTTTATGCTCCTGCTTACCAGATTTTCCAGCTTACTGACTCCGTAATTATCCGAACTGTTGAGCATGGTTTCCCTGAAATAATAAACAACCTCAATGGAGATCTTTTCTGCAGGGAGATATCTGAGTCTTATTTCCGCTTTCTTACCTGATGATGGAGCTCCTGAGCGATATTTAAGCCATGGAAATTCCTGAACTTCGACACCGGCACTGATAAATAAATATTTCGCAAGTTCAAATGTGAAGTTACCAAGGATAACCTCCTCATTTCTGTTGGAAGAGCCTGTCCCCGGACCTCTTCCATGGAAACTTGTAAACCCCGGACTGTAATTGCGGTACAGGAAATTAATATTTAATCTTGCATCCGGTCTTATTGAAATACCGGTTACCAGGCCTCTGTCATGATCGTTATCATAAGTCAGCTCTCCATATAATAATACTTTTCTTATAAGACCGGCATAATTAATTGTTATCAGATCGTTTCGGTCTCCCCTGAAATCGTACAAATCTTCAGGTTTGTTGCTGTCATTTCTGATCGGCAATGAAAATCCGGTATGAGACCACAGAAAGCCTAAACGGTTATTATTCAGAGTGTACAGCAGATTTAAGCCATAACCTGTTTCAATCAGGATATCTTTCTTCTGCAACGAGGAAGTTGTATTATGCAATCCTGTAAGATATAGATTTTTAATATGATCGTATGATGATCCATCCGATAAACCGGGTGTTGCATCCAGTTTGTTCTTCGAAAAGAAAAAGGAGCATACCAGATTTTTTAATCTGAATTCTGCAGCTGTGCCCCTGAAGAAATTATTTTCATCTGTTGAAGTGTATGGTCTGAACTCATCCCTGCCCGACATAAATCCGGAAGAAGTCAGAGAGATCCCTGAGCTGATTCCTGTGTTCAGGTTTGTTCCCTGGCCGAAGCAGGCTCCAAAGTCGCCTACTATTATTTTCCTGATAAACCCCTTTCCGGTATAGGTCAGGTGGCCCGACAGAAAATCAGGTTGTGGAGGATTACCTGAAAGGAGCGGCTCTCCGGCATCTTTTTCAGATGTAAATCCTCCTGAAAATGCACCTGTCGTGAATTTATGTTTCAGCAATATTTTGCAGGGTGATCCCAGATGGTTAATATCCTTATTACCGGTTCTGAATGTGAGATTAGCAGTAACTATATTCTTTAGTCTGTAAGAGTCAGAATCCACCGAAGTCAGGTTGTCCAGAGTAATAAAGGGAATGATTGTTTTAACGGATTCCTGATCAAAGCCGGGTATATTAACCAGTTCATACAGTGAGACGATATTTCCTGTTGAGTTAATATAATCGACGATTGCTTTGATCTGGAAATCAGTAAGAAAAAACAGCCTTGAAAGTTCTTGTTCATCAGCCGAGTTTATCCTCACGGGATCCTCGGAAAGCTCACTCAGTCTTTCAATGAAAAGAGCAGCTATTCCAGGTTCAGTATCATCTGATGCCAGTTCCTCTGCAACAGAAATTATTATCTCTGATAATTTTTCCTCCTGACTGAAACCCTCAATTGGAATTATTAAATCAATTGATAAGGATATTAAAAAGATTATAAAAGAAGTTGAACTTTTATTAACCGCAAAGTTCGCAAAGGTTTGCGCAAAGCACGCAAAGAACTTCTGCAACGATTGAAAATATGTTATCTGAATATTACATTTTTTCATATTCGATTTACCACGCTTTTTAAGCACTTTCCAACAATCCGGGACCAAGTGATTGGTGTACTTCAATTGCCAATCCAATTATTCTATTCGAAATTCCATTTTCAGTCATAGTTAATTTCTATTAAAAGAGTTTTCTTTCATAATCTTTGCGATCTTAGCGNNGCGGTTAATGGATTTTGAAGATTAAAGATGCAGATGATGTTATTCCCAGTCTTTCGTGAGTTGCGAAACTGATATCAACCTGAACCATCTTAACAAGGTATCCCAGCCCGAAACTGAAAGAAGCATTATCAGTGCAGAATCCTCCTCTTAACCACAGGTTTTTTGCAGCTTCATACTCGAATCCTGTCTTAATGATCAGCTTCTCCCCTGAGCTCATTTCAGCTTCTATTGCCGCAAAAAGTGTTTTACTAAGAATAATGCTGCTGCCAGCCCTTATTGTCAGTGGCATTCCGATCCTTCTCAGGGAGTTCGGTACCGGATTGAATACATGGATACCGATTCTGACATTACCGGAAGCATAAAACAACAATCCTGCTTCGAAAGTGATCATCAGGTTATTGTCATATTCACCTGCAGTTTTTTCGGAGAAATAATCTATCTGAACGCCTGCAGATATCTTTTCAGACAATAACATCCCGCATGACAATCCGGCCATCTCTCTCCTGAAATCGGAATATCCGAAATGAGAATATATTGCTCCCAGTGACGCTTTCGCGGCAGGGACGATCAGGCTGGCCGATCTTGTACTCAGTTCTGTCACATTGAACCTGTTTTCGTAACTGAACCCGAAAGAGAATGAATTATTAAAAGAAAGCAGCGCCTGGTTATGAAAAGATGACCAGTGGCCGGTTTTAGTAATACAGGCATATCCTGTTCCTGCTTCTCCCGCTCCGGCTGAAATGCGATAACGATCACCACCGGAAGCTGAAAATGTCAGAAAAACAAATAAAACCGAAACAGATAATTTGTGCAGCGAGTACAAACTGTTTCAAAATATACTACTAAGATACAAAAAATAATTCATTCCTGCAAGGAGAATGAATTATTTTTACAGATCAAAACCAGTTTAATAATTAAGGTTAATTAGTCTTGTATGGGTATGTTACTTTTTTAAGCTCTTCGTTAGCTTCAACTATTTTTTTCTTTAGACTTTCCTTGTATTCAAGCACTTTCTTCATTATGTCATCATCACCGGAGCCAAGTATTTGAGCCGCCAGTATTCCGGCATTCTGTGCAGCATTCACTCCAACCGTAGCCACCGGTATTCCTGGAGGCATCTGAAGGATTGAAAAAATTGAATCAAGCCCTTCAAGCGAAGCTTTAATAGGTACTCCGATAACCGGTACAGGGGTCATAGCTGCAATAACACCTGGCAAATGAGCAGCCATACCGGCAGCGGCAATTATCACTTTTATTCCCCTTGACATTGCTCCCTTTGCAAATTCTTCAACCTTTTCAGGCGTTCTGTGCGCCGAAAGGGCATTCATCTCAAAAGGTATTTTGAATTCATTGAGTACATGTGCAGCTTTCTCCATTACAGGTAAATCGGATGTACTTCCCATTATTATACTTACTACCGGTTCCATTTAAAATATTTTAATTTAACTTGCTGATAAGGACAAAAATAAGTTATTATTTTCATATTTTCGCAGCGGTTTGCCATCTAAAAAATGCCACAATGAAGGAAATCCGGATACTTGATAAGAAGTTCAGGGAGATGATCTCCCAGGATGCTATTCAGGAACGGATCAGTCAGCTTGCACAGCAGATAAATAATGACTTCAGAGGTAAAGAGGTTCTGTTTGTAGGAATCCTTAACGGAGCTTTTATGTTTGCGGCTGACATGTTTAAAAGAATAGATCTGAAAGCAAGCATTTCTTTCATCAAACTCGCATCTTATCATGGAACTAATTCTACAGGTGAGATTAAGGAACTGATAGGATGGAATGAAGAGATCACCGGTAAGAATGTTATCATCCTCGAGGATATTGTTGATACAGGCATGACATTGGAAGGAACTGTTCATGAAATTGTTTTAAGAAAGGCCGCACTGGTAAGGGTTGCATCCCTGCTGCTTAAGCCCGATGCATTCACCGGGAGTATTCCTATTGATTATTTAGGCTTTGAGATACCAAACAATTTTGTGGTTGGTTATGGACTTGACTATAATGGCTATGGACGCAACCTTACATCAATTTACTCATTGGTACGCTGATGGTTTTTAAATGGAATGGAGCATTTCTATTAAGACAATATTTTGTATTCCATGGTAAACACATTGAAATAAACTTTAAAAATTAATATTATGATTAATGTTCTGATTTTTGGTCCTCCGGGTTCAGGTAAAGGAACGCAATCGGTAAAGCTGGCTGAGAAATTTAATCTTACACACCTTTCTACAGGCGATATGCTTCGCGCTGAGATTGCAGCCGGCACAAAGCTTGGTAAGAAAATGAGCTCAATAATGTCGAAAGGCGAACTTGTTCCTGATGAAGTGGTTATTGCAATGATTGCTGCCAAAATTGACAGCACAAAAGATGCCAGAGGATTTCTTTACGATGGCTTCCCCCGTACAGTAGCTCAGACCAGAGCTCTTGAAAGAATGTTGAACGAGAGGCGCATGAAGATCGATAGCATGCTTGTCCTTGAAGTTGATCATGATGAGCTTGTTAAAAGACTGGCTGGAAGAGCTGAATTGTCAGACCGTCCGGATGATAAGGATACCGAAGTAATTGAAAACAGGATAGAAGTTTATAAAGAAAAAACTGAGCCGATAATTAATTACTGCAGGAAAAGAGGTATCTATCAGCCGGTAGATGGTATGGGTACTGTCGAAGATATCTTCGTCAGGCTGTCGTATCACATTAAGAAACTAAAATAATCTCTTTGTGCCCTCTTCCAATTTTGTCGATTATGTGAAGATCTATTGCCGTTCCGGCAGTGGAGGCGCCGGCTCAGCTCACTTTCGCCGCGAAAAGTTCATCCCCAAAGGAGGACCTGATGGTGGTAACGGTGGCAGGGGCGGACACATCATAATAAAGGGCAACAGCCAGTTATGGACACTGCTACATCTGAAATATCATCGTCATGTTTCTGCAGGTAACGGTGCTCCCGGAGGTAAACAACAATCAACCGGAGCTGATGGCAAAGATATGGTATTAGAAGTCCCGCTGGGAACTATTGCAAGAAAAGAAGAAACCGGCGAGATCATTTTCGAGATCACGAACGATGGTGACGAAAAGATCCTGGCACGAGGCGGAAAGGGAGGGCTAGGAAACACTCATTTCAAATCGGCAACTAACCAGACTCCCCGTTATGCACAACCAGGAGAAAAGGGAATTGAAGAAACATTTGTCCTTGAACTTAAGATCCTTGCCGACGTGGGTCTGGTAGGTTTTCCTAATGCCGGAAAATCAACACTCCTGTCGGTCATCTCAGCTGCCAGGCCTAAAATAGCGGATTACCCCTTTACTACGCTTGTACCTAATCTTGGAATCGTTGCCTACAGAGATGATAAATCATTTGTAATGGCCGATATCCCGGGCATTATTGAAGGAGCTCATGAAGGGAAAGGCCTTGGAATAAGATTTCTCCGCCATATCGAGCGAAATTCAATTCTCCTTTTCCTTGTACCTGCCGACAGTAAAAACATTAAGCAGGAATATGAAATTCTGATAAATGAGCTGAAAGAATATAATCCCGAGTTACTTGACAAAAAACGTATTCTGGCAATCTCAAAATCTGACCTTCTTGATGAGGAACTGATGGATGAAATAAGAAAAGAATTACCTGAAATCCAAAGGATTTTCTTCTCGTCACTTACTGGTTACGGGATAACCACACTGAAAGATACTATCTGGAAACTGTTGAATAATTAATGAATATGATAGAAGAGTTTGATCAGCGCATCTTCCTCTTGCTTAACTCTTTGAATTCCCCGTTCTGGGACGGGGTAATGTATATTATCAGCAGTTTATTTACATGGTTTCTGCTCTATTTTGCCATCCTGGCCTTCATAGCGATAAGGTACAAAAGGAAATTTTTAATTATACTGTTGTTTATTATCGCAGCAGTGGCCCTGACGGATCAGCTTGCACTTCTGATTAAAAATGTTGTTTTGCGTTTAAGACCCTGCCATGAGCCTGCATTGGAAGGTGCTGTTCACATCGTCAAAAACTGGTGCGGAGGAAAATACGGATTTGTATCATCACATGCAGCCAATTCGTTCAATGTTGCCCTTATCAGCCTATTATTTGTAAAAAAAAGGTGGTTTACTGTAACTATTGTTATCTGGGCTGCCATTGTTGGCTACAGCAGAATATACCTTGGAGTACATTATCCGGGCGATGTTATCTGCGGATCAATCCTCGGTGCCCTGATAGGATGGAGAATATACCTGGTTTACATTTGGACGGATAAAAGAATTCTTCAAAACAAAAAATATTTCAACCCGACGGACTAACCCCAACTCCCTGAAGGCTAAAAAATATCACGGATTTGACCCCTCTTAAGGAAGCTGAGGGTTGACTGACAGGGTATAAAATATTTTAACCGCTATGATTTGCATTAGTCTCAAATCGCACGACCCATTCTTCAACCTTGCAGTTGATGAATATCTGCTTAAGAACAGAAAGGATGATTTTTTTGTTACCGGAATAAACGATAAGTCAATAATAATTGGAAAACACCAGGTTGCACACTGCGAGACTGATACAAAATTTGTTATTGGGCATAATATACCTGTAATCCGCAGAATATCAGGAGGAGGAACAGTTTTTCATGACAGGGGTAACCTTAATTTTTCTTTTATTGTAAACAGTG
>DCVC01000089.1:10158-17935 GCA_002328625.1 Bacteroidales bacterium UBA2198 | reverse complement strand
ACGGAATCAAACTGCCAATCTATCGGACAATACGAGACTGATGTCAGTTATCCTTACCCCAATGACTAGGTAGCTGTTACTGCCTGAATCCATTTTTTTGCATTAACAAACCCTGTCATCCAGGGAGTTATCTGATCATTTTTCCTGTCGGAAGGATAGTAACCGCATTGCCATGGAAAAAAGGCCCTTTCCAGATGGGGCATCATAACCAGGTGACGGCCGTCTCTGGAACATAATCCCGCGGTATCATAATCAGATCCGTTCGGATTGGCCGGATATGTGCTTTTGCTGTATTTCATCACAATATCATAGCGTTTTTCTCCGTAAGGAAGACTGAATTGCCCCTCACCGTGTGCAACCCAGATACCTAACAGCATACCTGCCATATTGTGAAACATAACTGAATTATTTTTTTGGATCAGTACCCCGACAAAACCGGATTCAAATTTATACGATTTATTATGGATAAGTTTTGGCATCTCCTTATGTTCCGGATAGAGAAGTCCCAACTCCGCCATAAGTTGGCATCCGTTGCAAACACCCAGTGAAAGTGTATCGTGTCTCATGTAGAATTTCTCAAGAGCAATCCTGGCTTTCTCATTATATCTGAATGCTCCCGCCCAGCCTTTTGCTGAACCTAAAACATCAGAGTTGGAAAAACCTCCTACAAATACTATCATGTTTATTTTTTCAAGGGTTTCCCTTCCTTCAATAAGATCGGTCATGTGAACATCTTTTACATCAAAACCCGCAAGCCACAAGGCATAAGCCATTTCCCTGTCGCCGTTAACACCTTTTTCCCTTATTATTGCAGCACTGATACCCGACTTTCGCCGTCTGTCAGGAGAGATTCCAAGTGATTTGAACGTTCCTTCAAAATCATCGTAATTGAGGTTCAACGCATGGTTTTTATAGTTTTCAAATCTTTCAAGGGAAAGTGCGTTGCCACTTTGCTTCCGGTCTAAAAGATATGATGACATAAACCATTTATCCCTTAAATGGTCAATGTCGAATGTTAATGTTTCATCATGGTTCAGGACGTAAATAGTCCTGTCCACGACAGGATGTCCTATTGAGTAATAATAAACACCATGTTCAAGCAGAAACTCAGCAACCTCGTTCTCATCCTTTACCTGAATTACAATGCCGGGATTCTGGTTGAAAAGAATTTTTACCGTGTCTTTTTCCTCAAATCCTGTCAGGTTTATATAAAGTCCGCCGGATGTGTTCGAAAAACACATTTCGAGCAGGGTGGTTATAATGCCCCCCGCTGATATGTCATGTCCTGATAAAATCTTCCCTTTATTGATCAGATCCTGTATCGTATTGAAAACCTCAGCAAAATATTGAGGATCATTAACTGTCGGCACTTCATTACCCGGACTGCTTAATATCTGTGCAAAACAGCTTCCCCCTATTTTCATTTCATCCCTGCTCATGTCAATATAGAGCAGGCTTGTATAAGGGTCATTAATAATGACAGGCTCAACAATTTTACGGATATCGTTTACTTCTGCGGCTGCAGAGATGATTACTGTTCCCGGCGATATTACCACCTGATCATTGTATTTCTGAGTCATCGACAGGCTGTCCTTCCCGGTAGGGATATTAATTCCAAGTTCTATTGCAAATTCACTGGCTGCTTTAACAGCATCAAATAACCTGGCATCTTCTCCTGGATTTTTACATGGCCACATCCAGTTTGCAGACAGCGAAACGCTTTTAAGTTTATCGCTCAGTGGAGCCCAGATAATGTTTGTCAGGGCTTCTGCAATGGAAAGAACCGATCCGGCTTCAGGATCAACAAGACCAGCCACCGGTGCATGTCCCAGGGATGTCGCCATGCCTTTTTTACCCCGGTAATCGAGAGTTATTGCACCCAGATTATTAAGGGGTAACTGCAAAGGACCGGCACACTGTTGTTTGGCTAACCGGCCGGTCACCGACCTGTCAACCTTGTTGGTCAGCCAGTCCTTACAAGCTACCTCTTCAAGTTGTAAAACATCTTCAATGTATTGAAGGATCTTGCTTTGTTCGTACTCAGGCTTTTTAAAACTGACAGGAACCGGTGTATCATTAATAACAGTTTTTGGTGGATTACCAAATAAGGATGAAAGAGAGATATCAATTGGTTTTTCTCCTGTGAGCGAATTCTCAAAAGTGAGTTTTTGATCACCTGTTACTTCACCAATAATATACAAAGGGGCCCTTTCTCTTTCTGCAATCTTTCTGAGCGATTCAATATCTGCCGGTTTCATTATAAGGCCCATTCTTTCCTGGGACTCATTCCCTATTATTTCTTTGGAAGATAATGTCGGATCACCGACAGGAAGCTTGCTGATATCTATCTTTCCACCGGTTGTTTCCACTAGTTCTGACAGACAGTTAAGATGTCCCCCGGCACCATGATCATGAATGGAAACGACCGGATTATTGCCTGACTCGCTTAGAGCCCTTATTGCATTATAGATCCTTTTCTGCATCTCTGGATTGGCTCTCTGGACAGCGTTTAATTCTATTGAACTGTCGTATGCACCGGTATCTACTGATGAAACTGCACCGCCTCCCATTCCTATCCTGTAATTATCTCCCCCTAAAAGTACGATCAGGTCACCCTTGTCAGGTATGCTCTTTTCACAGTCTTTCTTTTTTCCGATACCTATACCTCCTGCCAGCATAATAACTTTATCGTAACCGAACTTCTTATTGTTCTCAAAATGTTCAAAAGTTAAAACGGAACCACATATCAGGGGTTGTCCGAATTTATTGCCAAAATCGCTTGCTCCGTTCGATGCTTTGATAAGAATATTTTCCGGGGTTTGATATAACCATTTACGCTCTTTAATAGTTTTTTCCCATGGCCTGAGGCCTTCGGGCCTGGGGTAAGATGTCATATAAACTGCTGTGCCTGCGATCGGAAAAGCTCCTTTGCCTCCTGCTATCCGGTCTCTTATCTCTCCCCCTGTACCTGTTGATGCACCATTGAATGGTTCAACGGTAGTCGGAAAATTATGTGTTTCTGCTTTCAAAGAAAGAACAGATTCATAAGTATTTATTGAAAAGAAATCAGGTTTTTCCTGTGTGGTGGGCGCAAATTGTTCAACTTCAGGTCCCTGGATAAATGCGCAATTGTCTTTGTACGCTGAGATGACTTTGTTACGGTTAAAATGAGTTGTATTCTTGATAAGCTGGAAAAGGGTTGCCTCTTTCTCTTCACCATCAATAATGAAAATTCCGTTAAAGATCTTATGCCGGCAATGTTCAGAATTGACCTGCGAAAATCCAAAAACCTCACTGTCGGTCAGGTTGCGCCCGATCGATTTTGACAGATCCTCGAGATACACTACTTCTTCAACACTCAGTGCAAGTCCCTCACTGTCATTATAGTGTTTGATATCCTCAATATAAACTATCTCTTCAGGAATGTGTTCGATTGTAAAAATTTGCTGATCAAGGTTATGATACAAAGCTTGCAGCATTGGATCATATTCGGGAGTGTCAGATTCAGCCTGAATGAACTCTTCAATTCTCCTGATACCTGTTATCCCCATATTCTGTGTTATTTCAACTGCATTTGTGCTCCATGGAGTTAGCATCTCCTTTCTGGGTCCAATGAAAATCCCTCTGATTTTTTCCTTGTTTAACGGCTCAGCCTGAGAAAATAGCCAAACAAGCTTTTCAATATCATTTTGTGATAGAAACGATGTTGTTCCAACAGCAATAATTTTATTGGATTCAGCTTTGAAATAAAGAATCATGTGGATGGAGTTAATATATTGAAAAATAAAGAATTATAGTCTTATTATCATCGATTTGGAATACGAAGCAAAGATAATATTAATTATTATTCAATTTAAGTTTCGATAACTTGTTATTAGCTGCTGATTACCCACCGGTTGCCAGCCAATATCTCATCCAATACCCGGCTTCCGGAACCAATAACCAGTTATTTTAAACCACTTCGGATAAGAAATGCATCAATCGAAGGTTCTTTCCCCCTGAAATTTTTATAGAGGTTCATTGGTTTATCAGACCCTCCTTTTTCCAGTATGTTTTTTCTGAACGATTCAGCTGCGTCCCTGTTGAACAATCCATTTTCTTTGAAATAAAAAAAGGCATCAGCATCAAGCACTTCGGCCCATTTATAGCCGTAATAACCTGCTGCATATCCGCCACTGAAGAGATGGGTAAAGGAACAGCTCATATTAGCTGATTCAATTTCCGGAAAAAGTTCAGTTTTCATCAATGCGGCACGTTCAAAATCGTTGATATCTCTTTCCTGGGGTTCTGTTATTGTGTGCCATGCCATGTCAAGAAATCCGAAACCAAGCTGCCTGTTACAGCCGTATCCCTCATTGAATACAGAGGCTTCCCTGATTTTTCTGACGATCTCATAAGGTATCTTTTGCCCTGTCTCATAATGAACGGCCCATGAATCGAGCCACTCCTGCTCATAAGCCCAGTTTTGCATAAATTGTGAAGGGAGCTCTACAAAATCGCGTACAACATTCGTGCCCGACAGACTTTCGTATGTGCATCTTGAAAGCATACCATGCAGAGCGTGACCAAATTCGTGCAGAAAAGTTGTAAGTTCATTGAATGTAAGCAGCGATGGCTTCTTTCCCGTGGGTCTTGAAAAATTTGTTACTATCGATATCAATGGTCTTATTTCAATGCCGTCTTCATTTCTCTGATCTCTGAAACTGGTCATCCATGCTCCGCTGTTTTTACCTGGACGCGGGTGATAATCAAGGTATAGTATTGAAAGAAAGTGGTCTTTGTGATCATATACTTCCCATACCGTCACCTCATCGCAATAAACAGGAACTGCATCATTTCTTACAAATCTTAACCCAAAAAGTTTATTTGCCAGAGCGAACAAGGCTTGCTGTACATTTTCCAGTCGGAAATATGGTTTAAGAATTTCATCGTCAATATCATATTTCGCTTTCTTAAGTTTTTCGGAATAGAAAGCCCAGTCCCACCTTTCTATTTCGTCTTTGTGCCCGCATTTTCCTGCGAATTCCTTTATGTTCTGGTAATCTCTTAATGCTGCCTTATTTGAGGCTGAGAACAATTCTTCAAGAAAAGATTCAACTGCTTCAGGATTCTCTGCCATTCGGTCTGTAAGTGCCATTTCTGCGTAATTTTTAAATCCCAGCATTTTTGCAGTTTCAAGACGCAGGTTTACGATCTTCTTTACTATTGATCTGTTGTCTTTCTCATTGCCATGAAAGGCACGCGAGGAATAGGCTTTAAGCATTTTCTCACGAAGTATTCTTTTTTCAGAATATTGCATAAATGGCACATAACTTGGGTAATTAAGTGTGAATATCCAGCCATCTTTGCCTCGTTTCCCGGCCTCCATGGAAGCCATTTCAATTATATCGTCAGGCAATCCTGCCAGATCTTCTTTATTGATAAGTTGAAGTTCAAAGGAATTGGTTTCATCCAGTACATTTTCTTCGAATTTAAGTGTCAGTTTTGATAATTCTTCCGATATCTCCCTGTACCTTCTCCGATTGATTCTGTCGAGTCCTGCACCTCCAAGGATGAAGTTACGGTACTTTTTGTCCAGAAGCATCTTTTGTTCTGTATTTAAACCGATCAAATCCCGGGAATTGTAAACTTTTCTGATCCTGTTAAAAAGCTTCTTGTTGAGAGTGATATCATTTGCAAAACGGGTAAGGAGGGGAGAGATCTCCTGTGTTACTCCCTGCAATTCTTTTGTGGTTTCTGCACTATTAAGGTTAAAAAGCACAGAAGATATTCTGCTCAGCTTTTCACCGGTTCTGTCAATTGCAGCAACCGTATTCTCAAAAGTGGGAGGATCAGGGTTTTTAGTAATTATGTCAATTTCATCCGATGCCAACTTAATTGCCTCAATCACAGCTGGTTGAAAATGATGAATCCGGATCACGTCAAATGGAGGAGTACCAAACGGTGTAATCCAATCAACTAACAGAGGATTTTCCATGCCGGCAAATGCTTAATATTGAGTTTTAATCCAAATCATCTTCCTGCGGTCTTCTGACAGCTCCGGCATATTTTGAGGGGTAAGGCAGATTGCCTTTTGCAGCGTACCATAATATTCTGTTCAGGAGATCATCGTTACCGGAATCAACACCATCAAATTCCGGGAGCATGCTCTTTTTAGCGAAATGAAGTGCTCTGCCTGAAAGAGATGTTAAAGGTTTGTTCATCTCAAAGAGTGGTATTATATTAAGAACTGATGTGTAAGGGGTCAGATCAGGTTCAGAAACAAAACAGTCTGTCATCGGACTGGCGATTGCATCCTGTATATTCATTGGGGGCAGGCCAAGTATCTGTTCAATAGTCCGGATCATCGATGGTTGTGCATAATGAGTGTGTATAGTGCTCTTCAGTCTTGAATAAGCGCTGATAACATGGCCAACTGTACGATATGCGGAAATATGATCCCAGCCACCCTGAGAATCATCTTCTGTTACAAAAATAACAGTATTCTTCCAGAACCGGCTTTTCGAAAGAGCTTCAACAATTTGCCCTAATGCCAGGTCATTGTCAGTGATAAACGCTCTTGGGCTGGGATAGCCAGGCCTTAAACCTGCAGTATGGTTGTTGGGAAGTGCCATTATCATCAGTTCAGGAAGCTGATCTCCCTCCATGGCTTCAAAGGCTTTTAACTCTTTAATGAATACATCGGCTCTCATTATATCAGGGAATATGTGCCGCCCGTATGATGGATAGTTCTCACACAACAATTGCTTTACAGGCTCTATTGTGGTATAATTTGTAAACTCGATCTTTTCTCCTTTAATAAACTTTTGAAATACATCAGTCCATGTAAGTGTGCTGTCAGCAACAGGAAACGAAGCCTCTCCGTATATTCGAACTGTTTTTCCGTGTTTAATGGCATTATCCCAGAGAAAACCTGTTGGCGCATACACCAAAGCATCAGTCTGGACATGAGGATAGCTGCGGAACCAGGCACGCATATTCTTTTCAATGTAATCCGTAACAATTGATGCATCGGTCCATTGATGCCCTTCTGCCGAGCTCTTGCCTGATGCATGATAATTATCGAGGAGGGAAAATTCCCTTGCCAGCTTATGAGTATTGGGGGTAATCAACTCACTATAAATACAAAGAGCCGGATCTCCCTTGCCTTCCTTCATGTCTCCCAGCACCTGATCATATGTCCTGTTTTCCTTTATTATATAAAGTACATGTTTGAAGACTGAAGGTTCTCCTATCCGGTCGGGTACAGGTTTTGCATCAATAGATTTTCGTGGAGCCTCTCTTGCAAGTGTTGCTCTTGCAAGATCATTTACTGCTATTACTGTGTCCGTATAAGCTTTAAGATCATCTCCTTCAGGCACAGTTATTACTGATACCGATGCAAGCATGCGGTGTGAATTATAAATAAGGTTTTCTGTATTAGGGTTTGTCACACCCAGATGAACGCCGTTTGCTTCAAGATTTGCCACATACAGGATGCCTGAAGCAGAAAAGCATATTCCCGAAGGATATGCTCCCGTGGGAATAAACCCTGTAACTATGCTTGATTTAAGTGCACTTTTTCTTGCTGCATTTTTTCCGAGCTTAATTACTGCAAGAGCATTGTCCATTCCGTTTGCTACATAGAGAGTTTGCTCATCTGGTGAAAGGCAGAGTCCATTAGGAGAGTCTCCGAAAAAGGGATTGATCTCGGGTTGCAACCTTACGCTTATGGTTTCAGTTGTTTCATCGGTGAGAGTTCTGATAACGGATACATTATCACTGTTTGAATTGGTTA
>DCVC01000089.1:8264-10070 GCA_002328625.1 Bacteroidales bacterium UBA2198 | reverse complement strand
GTAATAAAATCTTGCTTTATAACTTTATTATTGCCATTAAGTACAACATATAAGTATTTTCTACCTGACTCATTTCTTATAAGTAATTCATTGGGTAAAGCTGTTTCGGCAGGAGGGACCGCTTTATATTCAAGCAGGCGTATAAATTCAGCTTTCTGCCCATTCCATCTTGCTGATGCTACAAACGACCTGTCGTCCCCGCCAACCACACTCCAGTAAACTTCCTGAATGCCTTTGTCATTATGCCAGGTAATACCGGAATAAGTATTCATGCCGCCCCTTAAATCAGGATGCTCATCGTTTGAGAGATTGTATTTAACCTGGTTATCATAAGTGCTGATAAAATAAATACTGTATCTCTCCTCAACGGCAAGCCATTTACCATCAGGAGAGAGTGCCAAATCCAGTGCATGGTTTTCGAGAGTCTCATCTCCAAAAAGTATCTGGATCCCGGCAGGCTGTATAAGCCTGTTATACGGGAGCTGAATCTGACGAGATTCAGTGCTTACTGTTGCTTCTGAAACCTGCGGGTAGGTTCTTACAAAAGAAATGATAAGACACAGGGTAAAAATAAATCTCATTTTTGAAAAGGTTAAATTTTAATCACGCTGATTATATCGGATGAAAATAACAAAGTATTGAATGAATTACTCTATTGTTACTGGATATGAAAAAGACTGAGTGTTACTCTCAGTCCTTTATGATATCCTTCAGAAAGGCAGATCGCTTAATTCTTCATAATCAGGAGGAACATCCTCGAGAGAACTGCGTGGAGGTTCACTCTGTTCATTTCCCGATAAAGATCTCTTTTCGATTTTCCATGCATCAATATTTGTGAAATAGTTGATTTTTCCGTCACGCTCCCATTTGTTTCCTTTCAGGTTGAACCATATCTTAACTTCTTCGCTCAGAAATGATTCATTAATAAGATCGCATTTGTCCTGTGTCAGTTGGAACTTAATATATTCTATAAAAACCGCTGCTCCGCCGGTTTCTTTTTTTTCAATGACAAACTCGCGTTTTTTGAATTTATCACTTACCTGGATAACAGGAGAAATATCAATTATTTTTCCGGTAATCTCGAATGCCATATCAGGTTCTTTTCCTTGTAAATGAATATGTGTTTACTGAACGATTTCGAGTAATTCAACCTCAAAAATAAGAGTTGAAAATGGTTTGATTACCTCTCCGGCACCTCCGGCGCCATATGCAATACTTTCAGGCAGATAGATTTTAAACTTTGAACCCACCGGCATTAGTTGCAAAGCTTCTGTCCATCCCTCGATGACTCCTGAAACAGGAAATTGAGCAGGTTCGTTTCTTTTTACCGATGAATCAAATTCAGTTCCATCAATAAGGGTCCCTACATAATGAACCTTTACAATATTCTCAGGATTTGGTTTGGCACCCGTTCCCATTTTGATCACTTCATACTGTAATCCACTCGGGGTAACAGTTACTCCTGATTTTGTTTTATTTTTTTCCAGGAAAGCCTCATTTTCAGCAATATAGTCTTTATAAAAAACTTTGTTGCGTTCTGTCTGCTGAGCCTGTCTTGAATTTTCCCGTTCATTGACAAAGAGCATGATATAACCCCTGGCAACTTCATCCGACATTACTGGTTTACCCTTTTGTCCATCCAGCATAGCTTTTGCTACAATGACAGGATCGAGCAACAGACTATCGGCTGTCAGAGCGTTATAGTTTACTATCCCAAAAGCATAGGAAAGTGAATCTTCCCTGGTCTTTATTTTAACACTTTTGATGGAACTGCTGCCACAGGAACTTAAAAGGAAAACAGTTACT
>DCVC01000089.1:6446-8209 GCA_002328625.1 Bacteroidales bacterium UBA2198 | reverse complement strand
CACCTGAAATCCAAATTCTCTCAATCTTCTTTTTACTTCACCTTTTGAAGTGAAAGTAACCAGGATGCCTTTAATGGTTACTATCTCAGATATTTTCCTGAAAATCTCCCCTGTCCACATCTCCGGTTGCTTATCTGGTCCGAAAGCATCAAAATATATAATGTCAAAATTTCCTGAAATGTCATCTGTGATAAGATCTCCCCTGGTTTTGGTCAGAGTGAAATTGCTGTGAATCTTATGTGGTGAATTCCACGGTGAATCGTGGATGGCACGGAAGATCATTCTGTCGTTTTTATCAACAAAATCCGGATAATTAAGTGCTTGAATTATATCATCAGGAAGGGGGTATTTTTCAATTGCAGTATAATATACTCTCCTGTTTTCCTTTTTACTCCTGATTGCAGATAGAAAAGTGTTTAATCCGGTGCCAAATCCAACTTCAAATATTCTTAAAGATTCAGCTTTATTAAAATCAAAACCGTTGTTTATGAATATAAATGATGATTCCCTGAAAGCTCCATTAACAGAATGATAGTGTTCATTCAGCTCAGAAACAAAAATCGTATGCGATCCGTCAGCTGTTTTTATGATTTCCAGCATACTTGCATATTATTAGTTATTTATAAATGAACTTAGCCTGATTAATTCATAAACANNAATTCTATGAATTTTTCAGGTTAGGTGTCACTTTTTTATTCTAAAAGTATTGTATTATTTTTAAAACCTGATTTATTTTGAAACCGGATGCTTTACTAATCTGAAATAATAACTTAATCACTTAATCACTTAATCACACACCAATATAACTACTATGAAAAAAGCACAATCAAGAAGAGAGTTCCTTAGAGTGTCTGCAGCAGGCGCAGTAGGAGCATTATTCCTTTCGCAGAATTCATGCAGATCAGGAGGCAAGCCTGCAAAAAAAACAGTTTTAGCTGATCCTAAATCATTCGGTATAGGACTTCAGTTGTATACAATCCGCGATGCCATGGCAATTGATGTTCCTGGTTCATTGAAAAAGGTTTCGGACATAGGTTATAAATATCTTGAACTGGCCGGATATGCTGACGGGAAATTTTATGAATATGAACCTGCCGAGTTTAAAAAGATTGTTAATGACCTTGGTATGGAAATAATCAGCAGTCACACACAAGTTGAAGCTGAGGGCATTACACTTGAAAATGCTACAAAGATGGCTGAGGATCATGCCAGGCTTGGTGTCAAGTATTGCGTACAGCCATGGGTTGTTGAAGAGGCACGTACAACGATTGCCAGCTATCAGAAAATGGTGGCCGACTGGAACAAAGTTGGTCAGATAATGAAAGAAAACGGAATTCAGTTCGGATACCATAATCACAATTTCGAATTTGCAAATGTAGAGGGCAAGATACCATTCTTTGATGTGTTCATGGTTGAACTTGACAAAGACCTGGTCACCATGGAACTGGATATGTTCTGGACTACTAAAGCCGGGTATAACCCTGTTGATATTATCAAAAGATATCCGGGACGGTTCCAGCTTTACCATATGAAGGATATGTTCACTCACGAAGAACCTTTCTTTACCACTGATGGAGTGACAGATTTTGCTCCGGTTGGTGCCGGTGTGATAGACTTCAAGGAAATACTGGCAGTAAAAGATATTGCAGGAATGAAATATATGATTGTTGAGCAGGACAGCACCAAAGATGGCCTGCCATTTGATGCAATACAAACCAGCATTACGAACCTGACAACAAGGATACTGGTATAAGCTGGATTTA
>DCVC01000089.1:0-6403 GCA_002328625.1 Bacteroidales bacterium UBA2198 | reverse complement strand
ATTTCTCTCAACATATCATGATCCATTAATACTGACAGTGATTTGTGATATTCAAATTCGATTTCAAAAAGTTGCTCTTCAGCCTGGTATGTGGCATCGAGATATGAAAAGTAGTTTATCACGGAGATCTCACCATTCAATACTGCAGTGTCAGGATATGTACTCCCTCCATTTGTTTTCAAGATCTCTTTTAATTCTGATATGCTCTTTTTCAGAGCCTGCATGTTGGCAAATTCACGCTTAACCTCCGACTTAAGCTTCAGTAGAGTTGCGTCTCTTTCAGCAGCTGAGTGATCGGTAAATGCGGAGGCAGTTTTAACTCTGTTTGAGTTCGCCCATAAAGGGATGGTCAGTCCCCCTGTTGGACCGGTAAATGTTTCACCGGGTATTATCTCTGATGAATATCCTATCTGAAACTCAGGCAGTGACCCCGTTTTTATCAACTTTATCTCCTCCTGGCTGATCTGGTATTCTGTCTCCGGTATCAGAAATGCAGGGTGAAAAGCTGATTTATCTGTTAAAAGTCTGGCAAGTTCTGGTTCAATTGTTCCGGGATATTCTTCGGTATCAAAATTATAAAAACCTCTACCGCTTAAATAGTGAAGTTTTTCTTCCAATAATTCAATATTCGCTTCCCTCCTTGTTATTTCCAGACTAATGGATGACAACTCCAGCATGATCTTGTTATAATCCATTACGGTTGTTTCTCCTGAATCGAGCATCCGTTTCCATGAAGTTTGCAGTTTTGTGCATCCAGACCACCTTGTTTTCAATATATTAAGTAATTTTTTGTTATAAATTAATTCAAGGTATGATATTCTGGCATCCAGAAGTATGAGAAGCTTCACACGGTTAAACTCGTGCTCAGCCAGAATGACATTGCTTCTGTTCAGCTTCTTCTGAAGGAGATATTTGGTCGGGAAAGAGAATGACTGATTAACTGACCATATTTTCTTAATCCCGGCCTGATCTGAATTGGCGGGCATATATCCGAAAATCACGACAGGGTCGTGGGGCGTAAATCCTGTCCTTGCCTCAACTCTCCTGGCCTCAAGCAGTTTCTGATAAGCAATTATACCGGGATTATTCTCAGCAACAAGCTTCAGATAGGTGAAAATATCCTGGGCATCAATAATCCCGGGATTAGATATCAGAAATATTATTACTATAAATTGTCTGATCATTTCCTTTTTGTTTTTTAGTTATATAATATACGGAGGGTATCACAATCAGGTTAAGCAAGGTAGAACTGAGTAAACCTCCAAGAATGACTGTTGCCATTGGGCTCTGAATTTCATTGCCTGGTTTGTCGCCGCCAAGCGCAAGTGGCAAAAGTGCCAGTGCTGCAGTCAGTGCTGTCATAAGTATAGGATTCAGACGATCAACTGATGCGGAAATTATACGCTCTTTTAAAATTATGCCGGACTCTTCCATGCGGATATATTTTGATATCAGGAGAATACCATTCCGTGTGGCAATTCCAAAAAGAGTGATAAATCCTATTATTGAAGGTATGCTTACCACATTCGATGAGAGTCTGATAGCAAATATTCCTCCTATGACAGCTAAAGGCAGATTAATCAAAATTATTCCTGCCAGTGTTCCATCACGAAACTCATGATACAATATAATAAACACGATTAACAGCGCAGCTATTGAAGCCAGGATCAGCCTCCGGGTTGCAGATTCAGCAGTTTCAAACTGCCCGCCGTATTCAATGTTGTAATTTTCAGGAAGAATTATCCTATCTTCTATTCTTTGTCTGATATCATGAACCACGCTTCCTATATCCCTTCCTGCCACATTCACTGAAACCACTATTTTCCTCCTTACATTCTCGCGGTTTATGGTATTAGGACCAAATGAAGATTCAATATCGGCAACAAACGAAAGAGGAACTTTTTTCCCATCATAAGTATCGATCATTGAAGCTTGTATTCCTCTGAACGTACTTCTTGTTTCGTCATTATACCTTATTATCAGGGGAAAACGTTTTTCTCCCTCATAAACGTCTGACACTTTCTTGCCGCCGATTGCGTACTCAATAAATGAAGTAAAATCAGTTACGGGAATTCCAAACCTGGCAAGCATCTCTCTTCTCGCCTTGATTTTAATCTGAGGTGTTTCAACCAGTTGCTCTACTGTAAGATCCCCAATTCCTTCGATATCAACTATCTGATTCCTGATATTATTTGCTATACTAAACAGGTCGCTGTTATCTTCTCCGAATACTTTTATTGCAATATTTGCCTTGCTTCCCGAAAGCATATTGTCAATGCGATGAGTAACGGGTTGGCCAACTTCCACATTTGAACCGGGCAGATCTTTTAACCTTTTCCGTACATCTGCAAAGAATTCTTCCCGGCTTCTTTTCTTCAATTCAAATGGAACATCAAGCTCGGAAACGTTTTCACCAAAGGAGTGTTCAGAGAGTTCAGCGCGTCCTGTTTTGCGCGATACTGACCTTACTTCAGGAATCTGAAGGAGCATCTTTTCTGCCTGCCGTCCAATCCGGGCCGACTCATCAATTGAAATACCCGGCATCGTCCCTATATTAACGGTAAGAGCCCCTTCATTAAATGCAGGCAGAAAAGCATTTCCGGATGTTAACAGCATTAAAAACGAGATGATCAAAACAATCCCTGTAATGATTATTACCGCCAGGTTCCTCCTCAGAGTATAATTCAGGATCCTCCGGTATAAAACACCTATATTCCTCTCTATCCATGATCCATGTGCCCTTTTAAGCAATTTCTTATGGTCAGAAAGAAGATAGCTGCATAGTACCGGCGTTAAAGTTATTGCCACAATCAGAGATGCAAAGAGTGACACTATAAATGAAATACCAAGAGGCTTAAGCATCCTTCCTTCCAATCCCTCAAGAAGAAAGAGCGGGAAAAAAGTGATTATTATTATGATGGTGGCATTAAAAATTGAAGATCTCATTTCAGATGAGGCTCTGAAGATTACAGAAATATGATTCTCTCTTTTATCCTCTGGCCTCAGGGCATTTATTCTGAGCTGTTTATAACTGTTCTCCACATAAATTATGGCATCATCCACCAGCGATCCGACAGCAATAGCCATGCCTCCCAGACTCATTGTATTAATAGTATATCCCATCAATTTAAGAATGAGAATGGTAACAAGCAGTGAAAGAGGAATCGCCAGAAGAGATATTATTGTTGTCCGGTAATTAAAAAGAAAGAAGAATAAAATAATAATTACGAAGAAACCTCCTTCAATCAGTGCTTTTAAAACGTTACTTACTGAAGTCTTTATAAATGCAGCCTGATTATATATATCAGTATGAAATTTTACTGAAGGTCCCAGATTAGACTGCAATTCACTGATGGCTTTATTAATGTTCTCAGTAAGCTTAACTGTATTGGCATCGGGTTGTTTCGTAATTGTGACCAGGACAGCATCTTTTCCACGATAGGAACCTGTTCCGATAAGCGGTGCTTTACCGGTTAAAACCGTCGCAACATCACTGATTTTTATTGATTTGCCATTTGTGACTTTTATCACAGAGTTTGCAATTTCACCGGTATTATCTGTTCTTGCTATACCTCTGATAATATACTTGTTGCCATACTCGTTTATGAAGCCTCCCGAAGCGTTGGCATTTATATTCTCGCATGTAACCGCGAGTTCTTTAAAACTCACTCCGAAATAATTCATTTTGTAGGGATCTGCAAGAATTTGATACTCCCTGGTTTCTCCTCCGATAGTATTTACCTGCGCAACTCCTCCGACAGAAAGAAGTCTTGGAACAACGCTCCAGTCAGCAATGGTCTTTAATTCCATTAAACTTATTGTGTCCGATTCAATGGCAATTATCATCATTTCACCCAGAAGTGAAGTCTGAGGAGCAATTACCGGTTTATCAACACCTTCTGGTAACATCTCATTTACCTGGTACAGACGTTCGCTTACTGTTTGCCTTGCTCTGTAAATATCAGAACCCCAGTTAAATTCAACCCAGACAATTGAGAATCCCATGGACGAATTTGACCTTACCCTTCTCACCCCGGTTGAACCGTTTACAGTTGTTTCAATGGGAAAGGTAACAAGCCTTTCAACTTCCTCAGTGGCCATACCTTTTGCCTCTGTCATGATCACAACAGTAGGCGCAGTAAGCTCAGGAAAAATATCAATATCAATCCTGTTTACCATAAATGTACCGGTTATTATGAGGAGAAGGGAACCGACCAGTATTGCCAGCCTGTTATTGAGCGATAAAGCTGTTATCCTGTCTAACATACTCCTTCGATTTAATGGTTATGACTATGGGCTGGCACCGGACTACTCAGACGGGAAAGCCTGATGTTGTAAGTTCCCGTAACGACCACTGCTTCATGTTCGTTTAATCCGCTGAGGATCTCGGTGAATTCCCCGTTATCGCTCCCGGTTGTAACATATCTCTTTTGAAAATCACCATCTTCGTCCTCGACAAAGACGTATAATCTTCCATATTCTTCCATTAGAGCAGTGTTAGGAACAACAAGCGCATCTTCAATCACTTTCCCTATAAGATAAACCTCAGCAAAAGTTCCTTCAATAAGATCAGGATCATGATCCATGCTGAAGTAAACGGGTATGTAAAATGAGTTTGCACCAGTACTCTTTCCGTAAGATATTCTCCTGCCATTCATTTCATCCGTCCTGAAAAACCTTTTACTGTAACCAACTGTGAAGTTTACTTTCTGTATTGAAGGTAATGCTTCAAGATAACCGGGAGAAAGGTCAGCCTTTAACACTAATTTATGTTCCTTGACAACTGATGCAAGAGGTTGTCCTGTTATCACTTTTTGCCCTTCTGTAACATATATTTCCCTGATGTAACCATTTGCCGGAGAATAAATGACATTTCCACTCTCCTTAAAGGAGGCATTCAGGTTATTATATTCATTCCGGGCTTTTTCAAATTCGTTTTTCTTGTCAAGAAAATGCTCCTGAGTGATAATTCTGTCTGCTATTAGCGACTGTGCTCTTTCATAGTTCAACCTGGCTTTTTCAAAATCAGCCTGAATTTGCCTGAAGTTTAGCTCTGTATTATCATCAGCAAGCTGACTGCCCGATATTGTAAAAAGGTGTTGTCCCCTGACCGTTTTTACTCCGGGAAATAAAAAATGTTCACTGAGTTTTACGATTCCTGATGATTTTGCTGTAATTATTTCAATACCCTTGCTGTCGGTCATTATCATTCCGCCTGCTTTGATGACAAATGAAAAGGGCTCTTTTTTAAGTGTCATAACTGTATGATCAGCCCCTGTTTGCTCATCATGCCCAGCAGCTTCATGATCTTTTTCATGTGAGCTTTCTTTATTTACGATCTGGTTTCGCGCAGAAGGGTTATTGTTGTTTGCTGAACAACCATGAAGCAAATAAAGGAATGCAGGCACCACTAATAATAAAACATATTTCATTGCTTAAACAATTAAAAATAAATAATAGATAATCAAATGATTATCAGTAAATGAAATTGACAGTTGTTTTGAGACTACGAAACAGGAGGTGCCCTTAATGACGAATTGCCGAGATACGGATCAGAGAAAAAAAGTGTTGATTTATGTATTAAAACAGAACCTTCAGTAATGACAGGAAGTATATAGACCTCTTTTTCAGCCGGGAATACAAGATTGTCAGAATTTAAATGGTGATAAATGAGTCCTGAAAAATGACATACTTTTCCTTCTGAAGGCTTTTTATCAATGTGAAGTGTTTTGTCAGAACAATGGCTGAAAATGGTAACATTATGAATAATATTATGACAGCCTTTTAAGTATTCACTGTGGTGATTGTGAGGGATTATGCTGTGAGCAAATATTACAATCCATGCCAGAGAAATGATCAGGGTTTTTATTTTAATTGCTTTTCTCAAAAGCTGAATTTTTATCAAAAATAGTAAAATTTACTTTTCACTTAGGTACCCTGATATCCGTTTGTCGTTTTTTGTTCGTTATTCTCTGTCAGTAGTTTGTCGATACCATCTTACCAGTTTGAATCATACCATGTTCTGACATCTGTGACGATCATGCCTGCACTGCGGGCGGCCTTTATACCAAGCTCTGCATCTTCAAAAACCTGGATGAATCTGGGTTCGGTCTTCATTAATTCGGCGCATCTCAGGAAGGTTTCAGGGTGTGGTTTGAATGCATTAACATCGTTTGCAGTAACTACAATATCAAAGTATTTAGCCAGATCAGTTATTTCAAGAGTTCGTTCAACGGCCTCCCTGTGACCACCTGTCCCGACTGCCATCGGAAGTATGCCATAATATTTTTTTACTATGTCAATAACAGGGTCAATAGGCCTTATAAGATGCTGCAGTTTATAAAACTGAATGAGTTTCTCGTTTACTATCTGTTCAATGGTAACGCTTCCGTTAAGGTTGCAA
>DCVC01000177.1 GCA_002328625.1 Bacteroidales bacterium UBA2198 | reverse complement strand
CGGTTTACCTGGACAGGTAAATAGAAAAGAATAATGCAATTTAAATAAGATAATCAGAAGAAAAATACATTTTTAAAAGACATAATTTAATTGATATGTAACTAAAAAATCATGAAAATGAAACATAAATTTTGGATTTTTTCATTAATAGGAACAATTATAATCCTTTTCAGTTCTTGCAAGAAGGATGAAATTGTACCCGTGAAACAATTTCCAGTGCTAACCACATCTACCGTAACAAATGTTACTAAAACCGCTGCGACCGCTGGCGGTAAAATTTATGAAACTGGTTACACAGAGATTACTGCAAGTGGTGTCGTATGGGATACCGCCCACGATCCCACTGTAGAAACACACCTGGGAATTTCCACTGATGGCGCTAAAGATGTAGGCGAATTTACAAGTAACCTTACAGGTTTACATGCGGCAACTGCCTATTACGTACGAGCATATGCCACAAATAGTGTGGGTACGGCTTATGGCAGTGAAAAGGGCTTTCTTACGGAAGCTGAACCTATTACCGTAACCGATGCAGATGGTAATGTATACCACGGAGTTACCATTGGCGCACAGGTTTGGACGGTCGAAAATCTGAGAACCACAAAATATAATGATGGCACAAATATAGAATTGGTTACAGATGCTACATGGGATGTTTTAACAACCGGTGCCTACTGCTGGTATAACAACGACATAAGTAATAAAGACACTTATGGGGCAATTTACAACTGGTTTGCTGTGGAAACAGGTAAACTGGCTCCCGCAGGATGGCATGTACCCACCAAAGCAGAGTGGCAGGTGCTGGCTGATAATTTAGGGGGGGGCGCTGTTGCCGGAGGAAAATTAAAAGAAACTGGTGCCACTCATTGGAACAGCCCTAATACCGATGCAACAAACGAAACAGGCTTTACCGGCCTTCCGGGTGGATTTCGCTACCCTGGTGGAATTGGTGCAGCTCTTGGGGATAACGCCTTGTTTCAAACTGCTACAGAGGAGCAAACCAATCCTGATGCCTGGGTTTATTACGCTATATTATGGAAAGATAAAGCTTCACTGGACTTACCTTATTGGACTAAAAATGCAGGATGTTCTGTTCGCCTGGTGAAGGATAATTGACCTCAAATTCCGGGTTATTGAGAGGTGCTGAGACACTTAATTTTCTATCCCATAAAGCCTCACGGTAGTAGAAATTCACTTTACAGGTAGATTTTTATTCGTGAGGCTTTGGTTTTTAAGCCTGTCTCGACAGTCAGGAAGATTTATCCTATGTGAGTAGGTTAAAATTTAGTTGATCCTTATCAACTATTAACAACCTGAATGTTAATAACATATGTTCACTTAAGTATTATTTTTTGTTTAGGTTTTGATTAAATTTGGTCAAAACCATGTTACAGAAATTACAGGTACAACCACAGCTAGAGATGTTCAAGACTGTACTTGCCAGTTTCATAAACCCTCAGCATGAACTATGTTTATTGGATAAAGAGATTGACTGGGTGCATGTCTGGCAGGATGAGAAGAATAAGTTGAATTTCTGAAAATATAAAACTGAAATAAAGATGGTTTCAATTTAAAAATAGTGAGAGTTCACCTCTGATAGTAATTTTAAGGACAATTAAAACAATAATCATGAAAAAAAAATCCTGGATCTCCAATTTATTCTTATTAGCAATCATAGGAGCGGTTACATTGTTTGTAAGCAATTGTAAAAAATTAGATCCGCCGGTGGTTATAAGCAAGACAACTGTAAGTGACACTATGGGAACAGAGTTCAGTTACCAGATACTGGCCACAAATGATCCAACGAGTTACAATGCTACAGGGCTTCCTTCAGGAGTGAGTGTTAATACTAACACTGGTCTTATCAACGGTATGCTAACAACTGCTGGCACTTTCACGGTTGAACTGAGCGCCACCAATTCGATCGGCACAGGCATCAAGAACCTTAATCTGATCGTAATCGGATTGGCACCGGAGATTACAAGCGCTTCAACGGCCAGCGGCACCGTGGGAACAGCATTCAGTTACCAGATTATAGCCATAAACAATCCCACGAGTTACAGTGTTGAGGATCTTCCTTCAAGTTTTAGCCTTGATACTGGCACCGGTCTTATTAGCGGTACGCCAACTGCTGCTGGCACATTCTCGGTTGGACTGAGGGCTGCCAATTCGATTGGTACAGGAACCATGAACCTTAAACTGACCATTGCAGGATTGCCACCGGTGATCACAAGCGCCGCGACTGCCAGCGCCTCTCATGGCACTGCATTCAGCTATCAGATCACGGCCACAAACAGTCCGACGGGCTACAATGCCACGGGGCTTCCTTCAGGTTTAAGTGTTAATACTGGCACAGGCCTTATCAGCGGTACGCCCACTGTACCGGGTAATTTCACGGTAGCCCTGAGCGCCACCAACACCTATGGCACGGGGACACAGAACATGGCGCTGACAGTCAATGAATCCGGGGGTGATACAATCAGGATAGAAGCCGAAAGCTATACCTCCATGAGTGGAGTACAAATAGAGAATAATTTTGACGGTGTCGCCGGATATGGAGTAGGCTTTACTCAGGTGGGAGACTGGATGGACTATGACGTTAATCTACCTCAGGGAGCCAACTATACCGTTAACTTCAGGCTTTCGAGCGGAGAGCAAGGAGGTGAAATTCAATTACGGAGCGGAAATAATGTACTGGGGAGTGTACAATGTGCTGGAACAGGTTCATGGTCAAGCAACTTTGTCACTGTTCCCACTACAGTTACATTGGCTGCAGGTCAGCAGACCCTTCGCCTGTATGTTTCAGCCGCGTACGGGCCATCAGGATATGCTTATGATGTCAACTGGTTTGAGTTGGTTTTTGCGGGTACGAATCCCCCTGTCATCACCAGTGCTGCAACTGCCACTGCTAGCATAGGTGCGACGTTTAATTATCAGATCACTGCCACAAACGGCGCAACCAGTTACAATGCCACGGGGCTTCCTTCAGGCTTAAGTGTTAACACCGGCACGGGTCTTATCAGCGGTACTCCCGCCAATGAAGGAACCTACACGGTAGCGCTGAGCGCCACCAACTCATTCGGGACAGACACCAAGAACCTGGCACTAACAGTCACCACTGCTGTTCCTGTGATTACGAGCGCTCAAAGCGCTACCGGCAACATAAATACAGCATTTAGTTACCAGATCACAGCCACGAACAGCCCTATCAGCTACAATGCCACGGGCCTACCCTCCGGGTTGACTGTGAACACTTCCAGCGGCCTGATTTCCGGCACTCCCTCGGTCTCTGGTAATTTTAATGTTACCTTGAGCGCCAGCAACGGCAATGTTACAGGCACTGCAACACTGAGCCTGATAATAATTGGCGATGGAGGGGACGGTAGCGTATCATGGGGCGCAGCGACATATATCACCGCTGACAACGATATCAGTACATCCGGAACATTGCTCTATGCCTATAACTGGAATGGCACGAACGCAACCGTGAATGGTGTGACTTTCACGGGCACAAGAAGTGTGAGTACCGTCGGCGCTGATCTGATTCTCACAAAGGGCCCAGCCCCCTTTTTCTTGGTATGTGACCTGCCGGCTGACTTTATATCCCAGGGTATGTCTGTTTCCCAGGAGTACAAGCACCTGGTCGGCAGCGCCGCCTATTCCGATTACGAAGGTGATTATTTCACAGTACAACTCAAAAGATTGATAAGTGGCCATACCTACCAGGTACAGATTTGGTCTAACGACTCATACTACGATCAGGCCAGCACGAAGGTGAGCGACCCTTCCGGAAACTCGGTTACGTTGAAGAAAAACCGTACCAACGGTTTGGGTGGCGAAGGCCAATTCACGATCGGAACTTTCACGGCCAGCGAAACGTCTCTGACGCTTACCCTTGGCGGAGTGGGCCCGTTTATTCCGGATAAAGGGGCTATGCTCAACGCAATCCAGGTACGCGATCTCAGCGACGGCGGTGGTGGTAGCGGCATCACATGGGGACCCGCGATAAACATTGCCGGCGATGCAGATATCAGTAAGTCAGGGACCCTGTTATATGCGTACAACTCTGCCGACAGTGACGGCTCCGTGACTTTGAACGGTGTGACTTTCATGGTTACGAAAAACGGCTTTCCAACGCCAGGCACGAATCCGGATATCACGTCGTCTCCTCTGATGAATTCCGCATGGGGATTCGGATATACCGGTTGTTCATATAACCTTCTGCCTGTTTGTAACCTGTCCGCAAACTACCAGAAATTTCAAGATGGCGCCTTCTACCCAAACGGTGCGAATTCAATAAATATTACACTCCATAATCTGATCAGTGGGAGTAGATATCTGATTCAAGTTTGGGCTGCTACTTCGGGGTGGCAGGAAGTTCGGGACGTCACTTACACCTCGGCCGGCGGTAACTCGGTACAGTTGGATGTCAACCAGGGTGGTAATATCGGCACTGTTGGCCAGTACGCGATTGGAACATTTACAGCCAGCAGTACGACCCAGACGGTTACCCTCTCCCCGACGATTTCGACTTACGCGGCGAGGATGAACGGGATACAGGTGAGGGACATCACAGGATATTAAACGGAGCAAGGTATGGCGGCAGTTAGCTTGTAACTTCAACTATACGGGTAATAGTTATCCGAATGATTGTCTGAATTTTGTTTTTGGATGTTGAGCACGTAATATTGGTAAGGGATTTCAGCAGAAGTAGTTATTAGAAATGCACAAAACACAAACTTTCAAAAACCAACAAATTATACTTACAATTGACGCTATTTTAAAATTCAAACATCGAGTTAGCATTTTTTTTTCAAATATTTGGAATTGTTCAGAGAAGTTTTTAAATTGCGACATGTAATAACAGGATGACAACTATAAAATTAACTAAAAGAACTACAATTGATGAAAAGGGAAATCGGGTTAACGATTTCCTCAGAAACTATGCTTCCGATATTTATTAACCTACTAACTAATCTTCTATGAAAAAAAACAAACTTTTCGAAGAATTGATTAATTGTTCTCTACAAAAGGCTTTACTATCCTTGCGTTTTGTCGTCATTCTTATGATTTCCGGAATCCTACAAGCAGGCGCTAAAGACGTTATCATTGACAACAAGATCATTTTTGCTCCGGACAACATGACAAAAGAACAGCAAACACAGAAGCGTTCAATTACCGGTACTGTTACCGGAAAGGACGGTACACCTATTCCCATGGTGAACGTTGTTGTTACCGGAACAACCCAGGGAACTTTGACGGATGTTGCTGGTAAATACAGTATTGAAGTTTCTCCGGGATCAAAGAGCCTTTCATTCACATATATCGGGTTGGAACCTCAGGAAATCGTCATTGGGGCATTGACCAAGATCGATGTAACTATGAGTGAGTCGGCAATTGATCTGGATGAGGTCGTTATTATCGGTTATGGTTCACAGAAAAAGAAAGATATTATAGGTTCTGTTGCAACCATTAATAACCAGGATATGCAGGTAAAAGTCAGTTCCAGCTTTGAAACCTCGCTTCAGGGTCTTGCGGCAGGTGTATCTATACAGACCCAGAGCGGAGTTCCTGGGGCTCCTACAAAGATCCTCATCAGAGGTACAAGCTCCATAAATTCCAGCACTGATCCTTTATGGATCGTGGATGGGATCCCAATCATCTCCTATGATGCAACACAAAACATGGGTACGACCAGCCAAAGTCCGATGTCTCTTATTAATCAGAGCGATATTGAAAGTATCCAGGTATTAAAGGATGCCGCAGCTACTGCTATTTATGGGTCAAGAGCATCAAACGGGGTTATACTCATTACCACACGTTCTGGTAAAGCAGGGAAAGGAACTACCTCTGTTGATTATTCAGTCGGGATATCGGATCTTTCAAGAAAGCCATCCGATATCGGCTTTGCAAATACAACCCAATGGTTCAATGCGGTAGACAGGTTGTATATAAATGCCGACAGAACATTTACAATGGAAGATTACTATGCGGCAAACAGGAACGCATTTACAAAAGTAACAAGAGAACAGGTTCAGGATATAAATACCGACTGGTACGGTAAAATATTTAGAAAAGGAACATTTCAGGACTTCAATTTCTCCAGTTCAAAAGGATTAGATAAAACCCTTTATTTTGTTTCTGTTAATTATCGTAAAGATAACGGTGTTCAGATAAGTAATTCTTTGCAACGGTTTTCAGGAAGAGCAAATATTGATTTTCATCCCTTTGATTTATTAACAATTGGACTGAAAATGAATCTTTCTTATACAAACAACGACCGTCAACAGAATAACGGATTTGTTAACACTGGTGTCGGCGGCGCCAATGGGGGTTTGAATGCGGTCACGGGCGCAGCACTTCCCTGGTACCCGGTATATGATTTCGATAATCCAAATCAATATTTCAATCCTTACTCCGGGGCAAATCCCATGGCCTATGCTGATCCAAATAATTTAAAGGACAATTTGAATCAATACAGAGGACTCGGCAGTTTCTATGCTGATTTTAAAGTTCCACACGTTAAGGGCCTTTCGCTGCGTTCAGAATTCTCATTTGATTATCTCCAAAGCAACAGCATTTATTGGACAGGTCCAGCCATCACATTGGATCCAGTGGTTTACCAAAAACCAAATACTTATGCGTCTGATCAGGCAATCACCAATAAAACCATCAACTATAATGCGTATGCCACCTACGACCGCACTTTTGGTGCCCACAACATCCTTATATTGGGTGGAGCCGAAGCAACAAGATCCAACGGTTATTATCGCTATGCCTCAGGGCGGAACCTTATTGGAACATATCAGCAACTGGGTAGTCCCGGAACCATAATTTCATCATCTGCCGGGCTTGGTGGAGAACGTTACCTGGGAGCATTTTTTGGCCGCGCCAACTATAAATTTAAGGACAGATATCTGTTGGGTCTAAGTGTTCGCAGAGACGGAACCTCCGCTTTCGCAAAAGAGTACAGATGGGGTACCTTTCTTGCTTATTCCGCAGGTTGGATTCTTACTGATGAACCTTTTATGGATTTTCTTGGGGAGGAAACCTTCATAAAAATCAGAGGAAGCTACGGAGAAACCGGAAATCAAAATATTCCATCAGGACTCAACCTGGCATTATATAGCGGGGAATTTGTATATGGCGGAGCCAATATTTTGGGCGTAAACGGCACTTTACCTTATAATGTTCCAGTAGGTGATTTAACATGGGAAACTACCAAAAGTACAGATGCAGGAATTGATTTTGGATTCCTCAATAATCGTATCAATGGATCCATTGCCTATTACAATAAATATGTTCAAGGAATGCTTCTTACGGGGCCTGTTCCTTTTTCAGCCGGTATTGGCGGAAGTAATTATATTTGGGGAAATGTTGGCGATATGACCAATTCAGGAGTTGAATTAGAAGTTCACTCTACTAATCTAATAAAGGGTGATTTTAAATGGACAACTGATTTCAACATTTCGCATAACAAAAATATCATTAAACAACTCACACCGGAAGCTGATCAGACTGGGAAAGGATTGTTTAATGATGATGGTTCAGGCCACGCTTACACTGTTTCACGCAAAGGCCAGAAAAGAATGCAATGGTATCTGGCGAATTTTGCCGGCATAGATCCTGCAAACGGAGTTCCCATGATTGTTGCTTTAGATAGTGCTGAATACGCTGCTACAGGAAATACCAGGGCGCTGAAAAATATTAATGGAACTGATAGCTTAATTTTGGGCACGATAACTAATATTAATCAGAATAAATTTATCCAGGAAGGGAAATCAGCTGATCCAGCTTATTATGGAGGTATCACCAATACTTTTCAATATAAGGGATTAGAATTCAGCTTCCTGGTAACTTTTTCAGGCGGCAACTATATTTATGATTACTCTTTGCAAAATGCTTCTGCAGTTGGTCCTCAAAAGCAATTTCTGAGTGACGTTCTTGACAATTCATGGCAAAGACCGGGCGATATTGCTAAATATCCTCAACTTCGGATAGGGGGTTATGAAATTGATGGCAAAATTAATTCTGATTTTGCTCAATATCAGACATATTACACCCAATGGCTTTATAAAGGGGATTTTATCCGTCTGAAAAATGTCCGGCTAAGCTATAGCCTTCCAAGCTCGGTAACTAAAAAAATGAACATGCAGAATGTTACGTTTTCCGTTTCAGGAACTAACCTTTGGACAATAACAGATTATCCGGGATTTGATCCTGAAGGAGCCGAATTTGTACGTACAGCATTTATCCCTCAATTAAAGTCTTTAATTTTTGGATTATCTGTCAAATTTTAAATTTGATTTAAATTATTATATATAATAATAAAGGTTATGAAAAGGTACAAATTATATATGCTGTCATTAATCATACTATTGATTGTCAATAGTTGTGAGAATGATTTTTTTGATCTTACAAATCCCCCGGAATCACCGTGGACTTCACTCACTGAATTCGATCGTGCCCCTATCGGGTTATATAATCGGCTATTTGTTGGAGGTGAATGGGATAATGCCTTCGTAAATATCAGTTTAGCAAAAATCTGCAGTGGAGATGATATGGATTGGAGACATTATGAACAACCTGGTTATTGGCGTAGAACTAAAGAGGACATGATTTATAATGACAGAGCATGGACGGAGATTTACCAGGTGATAGGAGGTGCTAATGACGCTCTTGGATTTGTTGACAGAAACGGAGGGAATCCATATCCCACCATATCTGAATCGGATAAAACAAATAATTTAAACAGGATTGTGGGTGAATTACATTTTTTAAGAGGATTTTCTTATTATCTTCTTGAAACTACATTTGGTCATGCTTATGTTCCTGGTGAACCAAACAGCACTTTAGATATCCCTTTGCGTGTTACTTATCCTGTAGGCTCTACTGATGCCAAAAATCCAAAAATAGGTACTACCAAAGAAGTATATGAACAAATTGTAGCAGATCTAAAGAAAGCAAAAGAGCTGTTGCCGGAAAAATACAATCCTGCAACTATGCCTGCTTCCTATCAGGTAAGAGCTACAAAATTTGCAGCCTCTGCAATGCTCATGCGCACTTATTTTCAAAGAGGTGATTATGACAGCGCCAGGATGGAGTGTAATTATATTATTGATGATAACAAAGGAGAATTCGATTTGTCAGAAGATCCTATCGAAGCCTGGAACAAAAGCTCCCCGACCAGGGGCCGGGAGGTGATCTTTTTTGCTGCGCTTTATGATCTTAGTAGAGGAGGAGGCACACGTCACCTGACTTTTTTTAATGCTTGGGATGGACCGGATACAAACCCGGGTAATACAGCCGGTGAAATGCACATGGGTAAATCAACTATTAAGCGTCTGGGCTGGATGGACAACCCCCAAACCCTTGATACAGTGCTCAAATTTAATGCATTAGTAGATAAACGTTTCACTCAGTTATTTAGGGTTAGATATCCTAAAAGTACTATTCAACCAGGTCAGACATTTGACGCACAGAACAATATATATGTTGTAAACAGAACAACTATCTGGACATATAAATATTGGCGCGGACCTCTTGAAAAGTGGACCAATTTGCCAATTATTCGTTTAGCAGAAGTCTATCTTACCCGTTCGATCTGTCGTTTCAGAGCAGGTGATTTAGGAGGCGCTGCAGATGACTTAAACGTAGTTCGTAAACGGGCATGGAACACAGCTGTTGGGGGGCCATATGTGGACATAACAAGTGGAGATATCACCGAACAGATGATTAATGATGAAAGATTGATTGAAATGTTTGCAGAGAACGACCGGATTGATTACCTCCGTGGACTGAAGGTTGATATTCCCAAAGGAGAACGTGGTATGGCACCGCAGGATTTGGCAGGAGGACCTGAACCAGATGAACGATATGGGCAGGTTAGTACAGACCCCGATCCTTATACAAGTGAAAATTTTGTTTGGTCAATTCCTGCCGGTGAGCTGCTTTATAATGAATCTCTTCAAAAATAGGAAACTCATAAAATTAAGGATGCATGGGGAGATAATCCTTTAAAACTATCAATAATTCAAACGACACATTTTAATTAGTAAACTTAAACATCATGAAAACGAAAAAAAATGTATGGATTTATCCATTAGCTCTGATGGGAGCAATGGTATTTTTTATGAGCAGTTGCAAAAAAGAAGAACCACCCGTAGTAGTAGAACTTCCAATAGTAACAACTGCTGAAGTGACTAATTTAACTGCTACCTCGGCCAACAGCGGCGGTACTGTTGTGGATGATGGCGGCGGAGCTCTTACAGCCAGTGGCGTGACTTGGAACACTTCCACAAACCCTGATTTAAATAACAAACTTGGACTTACGAACGATGGTACAGCAGTAGGTCAATTCACCAGTAATATTACTGGTTTGTCACCTTTGACCAAATATTATGTCAGGGCTTATGCTACAAACAGTGCGGGAACTTCTTATGGTAGTGAAAAAAGTTTCACCACACCGGAGCCACCTTGTCTTACATGCTTAAAAGACACAGTCGGTAATGTTTACCATTTCGTAACCATAGGCGATCAGGATTGGATGGTAGAAAACCTGAAAACTACCAAATACAACGATGGCTCAGCTATTCCATTGGTAACAGGCGATCATGATTGGGCCATTTTGGACACTCTTACAGGTGGTGCATATTGCTATTACAACAACGATGCGGATGCTAATAAAGATCTTTATGGAGCAATCTATAATTATGCTGCTGTAAGAACCGGCAAGTTAGCCCCGAAAGGGTGGCGAGTGCCTTCCAAAGAAGATTGGGAAAAACTAATGACTGCTTGCGGAGGACAGGATATTGCTGGTGCAAAATTAAAAGAGGTCGATACTATACCACATACAGGGGCACACTGGTTAGGATCCACGAATGCTGGTGTAATCGGAACCGACGCATTCAATTTTAAAGGTGTTCCGGGTGGTTTCCGCTATGCCAGGGCAGATTTTGATGCAATCTGGGCCGGTATAACTACAAATGCTCTATACCAGACAACTACCCATTATGAGACTAGTGGCGGCAATCCCTATAGCTATTATGCTATCCTATGGCATGATAAAGCTTCTTTGGATACTCCATACTGGAATATGGAGGCGGGTTGTTCTGTTAAATGTGTAAGAGATCATCAATAGCCACCTGCGTAGTGATGGGCTAAATTGATAGATTTATTGCTAAACCCTGCCAGGGTTAGAAATCCTGGCAGGGTTATTAGTCTTTTAGAGTTGTCTTCATTTTTTCTTAGCCACAAAGTAGCTGGCTAATAGCACATTAATGCGATGAGAATATTCCTTCTGTTTCTTTTATCCCTTTACCTGTATCCTGCTTCATCAGCGGATACGGTTAAGATTTTAAGTCCGGATAAACGGATTATTTCTTCAATAAACATTCCGGAGAATGGTCAGATTTCCTATAGCATAGCCTTTGATAATAAAGTCGTGTTGAACGAATCATCGCTGGGAATTACGATTGATAAGATAGCTTTTGGGGAAGGGACTAAAATCATATCTGCAGATCAATCCACCTTCGATGAAACATATCCTGGACGGGGAGTTCATTCTATTGCCAGGAATCATTACAATCAGGTATTACTGAATCTGGAGAAATCTGGTAGTAGGAGGGAATTTCAGCTTGAGATGCGTGTTTATAACGACGGTGTCGCTTACCGTTATATAATACCGGGCTCAGGCACCAGGAAGGTTGAAGGGGAAGATTCGCGATGGAATTTACCTGATGGAAGTATTCTCTGGTATAATACCGATTATGAAGAATATTATAAACATGCCGCATTACAAGACCTGAAGGATAGTTCTGCTGTAATGCCTCTGACTATAGAACTGCCTGAGCATATCGGTTTTATGGCTATCACAGAAGGGAATCTTGTTAACTATTGTGGCTCAGGGATAAGGTTTGCAGGAAACGGTGTTCTGGAATTGGCATTGTTTGGAAATCCTGACATCACGGGCACAATTGAAACACCCTGGAGGTTAACTATTATCAGTAAAGATTTGAATGGACTGGTCAACAGCGACATGGTGACCAGTGTTTGTCCGCCTCCTTCAAAGGAATTGGAAATGGCTGACTGGATAAAACCCGGACGGGCTGTATGGTCCTGGTGGGCATCGCAAACCGTGGACCCGAAAGCCCAGAAACGATACGCAGATATGGGCGCAGAATTAGGTTTTGAATATAACTTAATAGATGGGGGTTGGGAAGAGTGGCCTGACGCATGGGATGCATTAGAAGATGTTGTCAGGTACTCAAAACAGAAGAATATTGATGTATGGGTTTGGAAACACTCCAAAGAACTGATTGATAAAACTGCGAGGCTTGAATTCTTTAAAAGGGCCAAAGCAATAGGTGTGGTTGGAATAAAGATAGATTTCTTCCCTCCGGAAACTATGGAGACAATCAATTACTATGATGATATCCTAAAGGAGGCTGCGAAAATGGAGCTCATGATCAATTTTCACGGGACCAACAAACCCACGGGCAGGAACAGGACATGGCCCAATGAAATGACCAGGGAAGGGATATGCGGTCAGGAGTGGCACATCACGCGATACAATCGCACAGAGCCACTGGCACAAGGTACCATATTACCTTTCACACGTTTTCTGGTTGGCCCGGGAGAATATACCCCATGCGCTCTTGTTCCCGGGGAATTACGTGGTTTTACCTGGCCTCATGAATTTGCCGAAGCGGTGATTTTCACTTCGCCATTACAGCATTTTGCCGATGATCCAAAATATTACTTAGAAAGCCCGGGGGAAGAACTGATAAAAACCATGCCATCTGTTTGGGATGAAACCATCGTTCTTCCCGGAAGCAAAATAGGAGAGGTTGCTGCCTTTGCCCGCCGTAAAGGTGATATGTGGTATGTAGCTGCAGTAAACGGAGAAACAAGTCGTGATTTTTCTGTCAGCCTTTCCTTTCTTGAAAAAGGACAATGGAATGTTGTCGGATTTACTGATAACATAAACAAGGCAGATGATATGATCCGGCTTGATGAGCTTGTTGGAGAGAATGATGCACTCAATTTTAAAATGCAACCTGGCGGCGGTTATATAGCCAGGTTGATGAAATTCGATGTAGCGGGGCGGAAGGTTGTAAAAGAATCAGGCAATAATGATAAGAAACGTACCGATTGGTTTACTGATACCCGTTTCGGAATGTTTATCCACTGGGGTGTTTATGCTCTTCCTGCAGAGGGAGAATGGATTATGCACTCCGGTCGAATACCTTTTTATGATTATGAGGAAATTGCCAAAACATTTAAACCTTCAGACTTTAATGCAGCACAAATTGTAAAAAAAGCAAAAGATGCAGGCATGAAGTATCTTGTAATAACAGCCAAGCATCATGATGGTTTTTGCATGTGGGATACAAAACTTACCGATTATAATATTGTAAAATGGGGCGATTTTAACAGAGATCCCATGAAAGAACTTGCTGCCGAATGCCAAAAGCAGGGACTCAAACTTGGTTTTTATTATTCGGTACGCGACTGGCATCATCCCGATTTCGTATTGCATTATGAGCATTTGAATGCGCCAGGCCCTAATTATGGTGGCTGGTATGCATTTCCCGTGAACTGGACCGGTGGTGAAGTGATGGATTGCGGATGCAGTGCCTGTGCTAAGAATTTACCATTGACAAAAGAACACGATCCCCGGCTCACCGAAGCGGAAGGCGCCGATATGAACCTTTACCTCGATTATATGAAGGGACAAATCAAAGAATTGCTGACCAATTATGGCCCTGTTGCTGTCATGTGGTTTGATGGGCAGGATATTGTGGACCAGAAGAAGGGCAGGATACAGGAAATGATCGATGAAATGAGACTTTTGCAGCCAGATGTTCTGATAAACGACAGGATAGCCTGGCAGCCGGGCATGGGTGATTACGGTGTGTTTGAGCAGCACATTCCCGGAGACACCTTCGTGAGACCCTGGGAAACATGCATGACACTTAATGACAATTGGGGGTACACGCCCAATCAAAATTGGAAAACCACTAAACAAATCATTCATCACCTAGCAGACATTGTAAGCAAGGGCGGTAACCTTTTGCTCAATGTTGCCCCTGATGGACAAGGTGTCCTATCGAAAGATTACGAAAGACGGTTGGACTCAATTGGTACCTGGTTGAAGATTAATGGAGAAAGTATTTACGGGTGCAACGCTTCAGACCTGCCTCAACCTTCATGGGGACGAATAACAACTAAAGGAAATAAATTATATCTACATGTGTTTGAATGGCCTAAGGATGGCAAATTAACAATTGAAAATTTTGATAAAGAAATAAACCGTTCTTATTTTCTTAACAATAAAGCAAAAGTTAAAAATAAATTATCAGCGAAAGGATTACGGTTATTAGTTCCGGCTAAGAATCCCGATCTGGTTAATTCTGTCATTGTATTAGAAGTGAAATAAAATTTACATTCTATGATGATTTCGACTCTAGTAAATAAAGAAAAGAAAAAACTTTTGTTTTGTGCTTCTACTTTTAAAATGAAAAGTATGAAGATGGTTGTTTTATTAACATTAGCATTGATCATGATGAGTGGCTGCAAAAAAGATAAAAAGAATGAATTATTTACTGTTCCTACTGCCTCTTCTGCTGTTGGCTATAACAAGCTTAGTTTCAATGATGAATTCAATTCCCTGAGTACCATTGATGTAAATGCCACGAAACAAGCGGGCTATAATTGGTATATCGATCCCCCCATATGGAGTTCCGTTAATGCACCACCTTCTTCTTACAGCGTTTCCAATGGGGTTCTTACTCTGTCATCCGATCTCGCTGGTCTCTATTCCTATTCTTCACATGGAGATTTGGGTAATTCGTTCCATTATGGATATTTTGAAGCAAGGATGCGTTTTGACCCCGCGTCAGGAGCTTCATCAAATGGATGGCCTGCTTTCTGGTCCCTTTCAACAAAACATTGTGTACATAATAATCTGGATATTTGGTCAGAACTGGATTTCTTTGAAGCCTATACAGGTGGTCATAGCGCCTTTGGCGATGTTTTTGTTGGTACCCTTCATGAATGGGGCTGGTCAGGTGGCGTGAACATTCATTATCAAAACAGTAATAATTTTGCAGCAAATACAGTTGATAGTCAGTGGCATACTTATGGTTGTTTATGGGTTCCAGGTAAGGTTACCTGGTATTTTGATGGAGGCCCCTTGATGACACAAAACTATTCGGCCACAGCCCCGCCTGATCCATTGCCCAATGCAGGTGCTGGCTCTCCTACTCCTCCATCTGCAGGCACCTTTATGAATATTGATGACGATCTTGAAGGTATGACGATTTTTTTGGGAACTGGTTCGGATTGGCCATTGGAAGTGGACTGGGTACGTGTATGGCAGGCAAAATAGGCAGTCACTGCATTTAATTTATTAATAAGATTTACTTGTATTCAAACATTTTTGAAACTTTTTATATAGCGATAGAACCGATCAAAAAAAATAATATGAAAGCAATATTTTTATTTTTAAGTGTGACCATGTTGAATGCCATTAACTTGTTTGCACAGGATAATCCACAGATGGTTTTAGAGAATGATTTCATTAAAATGGAAATCAACAAGACAACCGGCGCGATCGAGGGAGTATATAATAAACAAACAAAATGGCAGGTTATCAGACAACCTGATCTCGCGATTGGACTGCAATTATTAATTCCCCTTCCAGACCAAAGAAATCATAACGCAAAAAGTGAAGATCAAATATTATCAAGAATTGAAAAAATAAATAACCAGGAATGTAAATTATTTTGGGATAAAGTTGAAGGTGAAAGAGTCAAGGATCTTGATATTAAAGTGGCATCAACCATAAAGCTCGAAGGATCAGCGATAACTTTTGATTTGAAAGTTGAAAACAATTCAGATTACCGGATTGATGAAATATCGTATCCCTGTTTTGGAGGCGTTAGGCCACCCGTTGGCACAAAAACTTTCAGAACGCGTACTATTAATATGTGCGGTGGTTTTCAGAATACCGGCATGCTCTCGCCCTTTCCACAGGCAAGAGGCTATTGGGGCGATTTTTATCCTTCATTTTTAAATAATTTCCCGGATGTAACCTGTGTGATGCCATTTGAACTGATAGAGGTTGATGATCAGGGTATATATTTTGGTTCGCACGATAGTGCAAATAATAATATCTATTTCCTCCATGAGTTCAAACCGGGCTTTGTTGACAGTAAACAGAATATTATACCCGAAACAGATGAAATCAGTGGCATTCCGGCAGGTTATGTGTTTTCCATGATCAGGACCCCATTTTTAATGCCGGGAGAGAAAATCACATTTATTCCGGTGGAGTTTCAGATGTACACGGGTGGTTGGCACGAAGGACTCCAACCGTACATCGAATGGCGCAAGTCATGGTATAAACAGAAACCGCAGCCGGCATGGATAAATGATGTGGATTGCTGGCAGTCAATTTCAATGTTGGACCCGGTGGGTACAGTAATTCTAAAATATAATGACCTGGTGGATTTAGCCGCTGAGGCAAAATCAAAAGGAGTGAAAGCATTGCAGGTCATTGGCTGGAACAAAGGCGGACTGGATGGAGGAATGCCATATTTCGAAACAGACCCCCGACTCGGTACCAGGGAAGAATTTAAAAATGCGATTCAGGAAATCGAAAAGTCCGGTGTTCATGTATTGTTATTATGCAAATTCGGATGGGCCGATGCAACAATACCAGAATTTGAAAAGGATGTTAAACCCTATACTGTTAAAGATTTCTATGGTAAAAATGAACTGTATGGTTTTTCCGGATATCAAACCATTACGGGAAGCGGAACAGCAGGGGCATATATGTGCTACTTATCAGAATATTTCAGGAAAATTGTATTAAAACAGCTTGAAAATATGATTGAGCTTGGAGTAAGCGGAATTCAATATGATCAGCTTATGCCGGGAGGTAATTGCTTTGATACAACGCATAATCATCGCTGGGGGGAATCAATTTGCAAGGGTGCCGTAATATTGGCAGAGGATTTTTACGATACTGTACAAAAGCTGAATAAAAACTTTTTATTATCGGGTGAAGGCCCAAGCGACCAGGTTAGTCAATATTATCCGCTGAACTATATACGGACTTCCGATTATTATTACTGGGTACAGAAACATGTACCTGTGTGGAAATATATCAACCCGGATATGAAATTTGCTACCTGTATCATCGGATGGGATGACAGGGAGATGATAAATCAATGTATGATGTATGGATATATTATCACTTACGAGCCATATCATTTTAAAGGCAAATTGTCGGATTTCCCGTTAACCGTTGAATACGGCCAAAAAGCACAGGAACTGAGAAAGAGATTGTGGGATTATATCTGGCTTGGGAAGTTTCTTGACACAAAAGGCGCTGATGTCAAATTTCAGAACGCTGATGTCAACGGCTATTATTCGGTGTTTGAAAACATTAAGAATGGAAGAAAAGCAATTATTATTGCCAATGATGATAAGATCAAACCCCTGATCGTTGAAGTTGCCTTACAGGGTAAGAAGGCCGGATTTGATATTTATAATATGGATAATAAAGATGTCAGTACATATAAAAACAATTGCATTGTTCCGCCGAGATCGCTGATTGTTTTAGTTGAGAAATAAAAAAAATAATTAATAAATTGACAAAACGCCAGGGTACAATATAAATTGACTTGTAGCAAAATTTAAATAATGAATAAAACAAAAAAACATTAGAATGAAAAATAAACTTCGGGTTTATATAATATATTTTAGAAATAAAGTATTCTTAATCGTTGCTTTATTGATACAGGTTTGCTTTACAGTTAATGGACAGATAATTGGTGAATCAGATAAAAACAGGCCTTTACGGCTTGGAATTATCGGGTTAGTGCATGATCATGTTCATGGTGTATTTCAAAACTTTCAAAATCCGGATGTCGAGATTGTGGGAATTGCGGAACCGGATACTGCTTTGGTTACCAGGTACATCAAACAATTCCATATAGACAGGAAGATTATTTATAGCAGTACCGAAGAATTGATAACAAAAGCCAGACCCGAAGCCGTATCTGTTTTTACACCCATCAGCGATCATATAAAAATTGTCAGGATTTGTGCCCCGCTTGGAATACATGTGATGGTTGAAAAACCTTTGGCCATTAATTATGAGCAGGCGAAAGAAATGAAAGACCTTGCTGAAAAATGGAGTATTGAAATAATTACGAACTATGAAACGACATGGTATCCCGTAACAAAAGAATCTTATGTAAAAATAAACCATGATGGACTTATTGGGGAAATCCGCAAAATAGTAATTCACGATGGTCATAAAGGACCCATAGAAATAGGCTGCAGCAAGGATTTTACAGATTGGTTAACTGACCCCGTATTCAATGGCGGTGGCGCTATCACCGACTTTGGTTGTTACGGCTCTGACCTGATAACTTACCTGATGAATGGAGAAAGACCTTTGTCAGTTACTGCCGTCACGCAGCAGATAAAGCCTCAACTGTACCCAAAAGTTGATGATGAAGCGACTATTATCATCACTTACCCTAAAGCTCAGGGAATAATACAGGCATCCTGGAACTGGCCTTTTAACAGGAAGGATATGGAAATCTATGGGGAAACCGGATATATTATCACTATCGATAATGTACATATGAAAATTAAAACAAGTGAACTGTCACCGGAAGAATTACAGACCATAGACCCAGATAAAGCAATTGCTGGTAATCCGTTTTCTTTTTTTGCTTCAGTAGTCAGAGGTGAAATTAAACTTACCCCCAATGACCCTTCTTCACTGAGTTTGAATCTTACTGCCATAGAAATACTTGATGCTGCTATGCGGTCTTCAAAAGAAGGTAATACAATTTATTTAAAACGTTAACGATTGTGGTTTCCATTATATTAACTCTTGATTAAATAAAAATGAAAAGGCTATTATTATTTGATTATACATTTCTCAAAAAGGAAATGATAAAGTATTTCATGGTTGTTTTTTTATCATTGGTGTTCATTTTAAGCGCTTTTGCACAATCTGATAAGGATAAAGTTGTAATTACAGGATCTTCAACACTGAAAGGGTCAATCCCTCCACCCCCACCGGCAGTCGAAGCAGGGTATAAAACACTTGTTTTCGATGATGATTTTGATTCCATTAACTCTATAGATGTGGATGCTACCAAAACACCGGGCTTCAAGTGGTATGTGGACCGCCGCAACAAAATAACTGAGCCTTCTGCTTATAGTGTTTCCAATTCAGTTCTTACAGTGTCAAGTACCGGGTGGAGTGCTAATTGGGCGCTTTCATCCTTTTCACCGGGAGGTAACACAGGTCATTCATTCAGATATGGATATTTTGAAGCCAGAATCAGGTTTGACCCGACATTAGGAAAAAATATCCGGGGTTTTCCTGCTTGGTGGGCTTTCTCAACCTACCACAGCAGGATAAATAACCCTGAACGCTGGGCCGAATTGGACTTTTTTGAGGCATATACCAGTGGATATAGTGATTATGACGGTTCCTTTGTTGGTACAGTACATGATTGGTCCGATGGTTCAAAAATTCATTACCAGAATGCCAATAATGTGCAGTCGTTGCCTAAAAGTACAGATTTTAATCAGTGGCATACTTATGGTTGTTTGTGGGTTCCAGGTAAGGTTACCTGGTATTTTGATGGAGTCCCCCTGATGACACAAAACTATTCGGCCACAGCCCCGCCTGATCCACTGCCTAATGCAGGTGCTGGCTCTCCTACTCCTCCACCTGCAGGCACCTTCTCCATTCTTGATACAGATCCACAGGGCATGTTACTTATTCTGGGAAGCGATCCTCAATGGCCGATATATGTTGACTGGGTGCGTGTCTGGCAAGATGAGAAGAATAAGACGAATTTCTGAAAATATAAAACTGAAATAAAGATGGTTTCAATTTAAAAATAGTGAGAGTTCACCTCTAATAGTAATTTTAAGAACAATTAAAACAATAATCATGAAAAAAAAATCCTGGATCTTCAATTTATCCTTAATAGCAATCATAGGAGCGGTTACATTGTTTGTAAGCAATTGTAAAAAATTAGATCCGCCGGTGGTTATAAGCAAGACAACTGTAAGTGACACTATGGGAACAGAGTTCAGTTACCAGATTCTGGCCACAAATGATCCAACGAGTTACAATGCTACAGGGCTTCCTTCAGGAGTGAGTGTTAATACTAACACTGGTCTTATCAACGGTATGCTAACAACTGCTGGCACTTTCACGGTTGAACTGAGCGCCACCAATTCGATCGGCACAGGCATCAAGAACCTTAATCTGATCGTAATCGGATTGGCACCGGAGATTACAAGCGCTTCAACGGCCAGCGGCACCGTGGGAACAGCATTCAGTTACCAGATTATAGCAAGGAACAATCCCACGAGTTACAGTGTTGAGGATCTTCCTTCAAGTTTTAGCCTTGATACTGGCACCGGTCTTATTAGCGGTACGCCAACTGCTGCTGGCACATTCACGGTTGGACTGAGGGCTGCCAATTCGATTGGTACAGGAACCATGAACCTTAAACTGACCATTGCAGGATTGCCTCCGGCCATAACAAGCGCCGCGAATGCCAGCGCCTCTGTAGGCATTGCATTCAGCTACCTGATTTTAGCCAAAAACAATCCAACAAGTTTCAACGCAACCGAGCTTCCTTCAGGTTTAAGTGTTAATACTGGCACAGGCCTTATCAGCGGTACGCTCGCGTCTTCAGGTAATTACAATATATCGCTGAGCGCTATCAACTCTTACGGTACGGGCACCTTGAACCTCGAGCTGACAGTTGTTTCTCAACCTTCTCCTGATGTTCCGTTACCTGCTGCATCGGTTGGATATAACAGACTAACTTTTAATGATGACTTCAATTCGCTAAGCACAATTGATGTAAATACTACGAAACAAGCAGGCTATAACTGGTACACCGATCTTCCATTCGGAGGCAGCAGAACGCTCCCTTCGGACTACAGTATTTCTGACGGCGTTATCACAATGACAAGTACCGGCTGGACAGCAAATTGGGCTCTTTCTTCCTATTCTTCGCAAGGGAATGTCGGTAACGCGTTTCATTACGGATATTTTGAGGCCCGTATAAAATTTGATCCGACTTTAGGGCTTCAATCTCGGGGATTTCCGGCCTGGTGGTCATTTTCAGTTAAGCACAGTGTACAAAATTATCCGACTATCTGGGCCGAGCTTGATTTTTTTGAAGCCTATACCGGTGGTTATGCTTCTTACAGTGGGGCATTTATAGGAACTGTGCATGATTGGAGAAGTAACTCTGCTGTGCATTATCAGAATAGTAACAATTGGATTTCGGGAACAGGAATAGATGATCAGTGGCATACCTATGGCTGTCTATGGATACCTGGCAGAGTTACCTGGTACCTTGATGGTGTTGCTCTGATGACACAGTATTATTCATCAATTGGACTGCCATATCCGCAGGCTAATGGGTCCGGATTATCAAATCAGGTAGGAGTTTTTAATATTCTTGATACAGATCCTATGGGTATGTTGCTGATATTGGGAAGCAGTCCGGGATGGCCAATGGATGTTGATTATGTACAGGTATGGCAACAGTAACCCCCGAAAATTCCTGCGGATTCTGAGGTGTTGGTAATAAATAGGTGGTTAATATAATTTTTATCTCTTAATTTATGTAAAATGAAAGGAAGGTTCATATTTGATTATACATTAGTCAAAAAGGAAATGATGAAGTATTTCATTGTCGTTTTTTTATCATGGGTATTCATGATAAGTGCATTCTCACAATCTAATAAGGAAAACATTGTAATTTCAGGAACTTCAACTCCTGTAAAAAACATTACTCTTCCACTACAGGCGGTTGAAGCAGGATATAAGGCGCTTGTTTTCAATGATGATTTCGACTCCATAAATTCCATAGATATAAACGCTACTGAAGAACCAGGGTATAACTGGTATGTTGGCCTTCCTTTTGGTGGCCCCAATACTTTACCTTCTGCGTTAAGTGTCTCAAATTCAGTACTTAACCTGACAAAATGTCCCAGGAACTATAACTGGGCGATTTCCTCTTATTGCATTAATAACGATTTCGGCCACACGTTCAGATACGGTTATTTTGAAGCCAGGTTCCGGTTTGATCCTACATTGGGCAAGGTATCAAAGGGCTTTCCCGCATGGTGGACTCTTTCGACATACTATAGCAGGGTGAATAAAATGTTCCATAGCAAACACTGGGCTGAACTTGATTTCTTTGAGGCATATACCAACGGTTATAGTGATTATAATGGGGCATTTGTTGGAACCGTTCATGATTGGGCCGATAGTTCAAAAATACACTATCAGAATGCTAATAATGTACAATTATTACCTGAAGGGACGGATTTTAATCAATGGCATACTTATGGTTGTTTGTGGATGCCAGGTAAGGTAACGTGGTATTTTGATGGTGTTGCCCTGATGACTCAAAACTATTCGGCCACAGCCCCACCTGATCCATTGCCTAATGCAGGTTCCGGCTCTCCCGATCCTGCACCTGCTGGAACCTTTTCCATTCTCGATACGGATCCACAGGGTATGTTACTTATTTTGGGGAGCGATCCGGAGTGGCCCATTTATGTTGACTGGGTACGGGTATGGCAGGCGGAGAAGAAAAAGTAGAAATACTGAAAATTTAAAACCGACATAGACTTGATTAATTTATTTCAAAATGGATCTTAAACAAATTATATTAGAATTGTTTAACACAAAAATCAATAATTTGAATAATCATAATATTTAATTCAAATATGGATGAAAATGAAAAATGAGAAAAAAGTATATTTCACGTTTTTTTTATTGTTTGTGTTCATTGTAAACAGTTTTGCACAATCACAAAATGATAAAAGGTTTATTCCCGGTTCATCAACGCCTGTTAAAGGAATTACTGTTCCACCACAAGCTGTTCAGGCAGGCTACAAAAAGCTCACGTTTAATGATGATTTTGATTCAATTAATACGATTGATGTTAACTCTTCCAAGAAGTCGGGCTTCAACTGGTATGTTGATCCGGCGATTTGGGGAGACAAAAGTACCCTGTCTTCAGCATATAGCGTATCAAATTCCGTCCTATCAGTTTCTAATAGTGGTTATTATACAGGAAACTGGACACTTTCTTCATTCTCAAGCAGGGGAAATGTAGGTCATTCCTTCAAATATGGGTATTTTGAAGCCAGAATTCGGTTTGATCCCACGCTGGGAAAAAAAGGACAAGGATTTCCTGCCTGGTGGGCCCTTTCAACTTACCATAGCAGAGTGAATAATATGGATCATTGGGCAGAGCTTGATTTTTTCGAGGCATACACGGGTGGTCATCATGATTATGATGGAAGTTTTGTTGGAACTGTCCATGATTGGGCCGATAGCTCAAAAACACATTACCAGAATAAAAATAACTGGCAGCCGCTTCCAAAGAATACAGATTTTAACCAATGGCATACATACGGTTGTTTGTGGACTCAGGGAAAGATTACCTGGTATTTCGATGATAAACCTTTAATGACGCAGACTTATTCTGCCACTGCACCACCTGACCCTTTGGCCAATGGCACAATCACGCCTACTCCTGCAGGGGTATATTCTATTCTTGATACCGATCCGGAGGGTATGTTGTTAATCCTGGGCAGCGATACGGAATGGCCTATGTACGTCGATTGGGTACGGGTATGGCAGTCTGAAAGTAATGATATGAACCCTACGAAATGGTTTACCGATGCTCGTTTTGGAATGTTTGTACATTGGGGTGTTTATGCCTTACCAGAGTTACAAGGCGAGTCGGTACATTCAAAAAGAATGAGTTATACCGGTTTTGAACAATTAGCCAGAACATTTAAACCTGATGATTTTGATGCGGCAAAGATTGTAAGCCTTGCTAAAAATGCCGGAATGAAATACCTGGTTATTACAACTAAGCACCACGATGGATTTTGTATGTGGGATACCAAACTTACAGATTTTAACATTGTAAAATGGGGAGGATATAACAGGGACCCGATAAAGGAACTTGCCGATGAATGCAGTAAGCAGGGAATTAAACTTGGTTTTTATTATTCGGTACGCGACTGGCATCATCCAGATTTCGTGTTGCACTATGAGCATTTGAATGCGCCGGGTCCTCATTATGGAGGCTGGTATGCATTCCCCGTGAACTGGACCGGTGGTGAAGTGATGGATTGCGGATGCGGCGCCTGCGCTAAAAATATACCTTTGACAAAAGAACACGATCCCCGCCTCACTGAGGCGGAAGGTGCCGATATGAACCGTTACCTTGATTACATGAAGGGACAGATCAGAGAGTTGCTGACAAATTATGGCCCTGTTGCAGTCATGTGGTTTGACGGGCAGGATATCGTGGACCAGAAGAAGGGCAGGATACAGGAAATGATTGATGAAATGAGACGTTTGCAGCCCGATGTTCTGATAAACGACAGGATTGCCTGGCAGCCGGGCATGGGCGATTACGGTGTGTTTGAGCAAAATATCCCCGGTAGCACAATCATACGGCCATGGGAAACATGCATGACCATGAACCGCAGTTGGGGTTTTTCATCAGATGACCATTGGAAAAGTACCGCCTCTACAATACATCACCTCGTGGACATAGTGAGTAAAGGCGGAAATTTCCTGCTCAATATCGGGCCTGATCCGCAGGGTGTCGTCACAAAAGATTATGAATCAAGGCTGGATTCTATCGGTAACTGGATGATAATCATGAATGAAAGTATATATGGCTGCTATGCATCCGACTTACCTCAACCACTATGGGGACGAATAACAGCAAAAGGTAATAAACTGTACTTACATATATTTGACTGGCCCGTTGATGGCAGGTTAGTGGTAGGAAATCTCACCAAAGAAGCAAACCGGGCATATACATTGAATAATAATATAGAGGTGTCAGGCAAATTATCTCCGACAGGACTGGAGTTATCACTGCCAGATAAAATGCCCGATAAGTTTGACTCAGTGATCGTGTTGGAATTTTAACAGGTATAACATGCGATGGAAGATAGCTTTGGGATTACTTATCTTATTCGGTTCGGTTCAGGTAAATTTTGCCCGGGAATCCGGTAAGAAAATAAAAATTACAGGTACAGTTGTCAACTCTAACATGACACCTGTTGAAGGGGTTTTCATATTTGTAGATTCGATAAAAACAAATGTGATTACTGATTCAAGAGGGAGGTACCATGTCAGAGTCAATCCCGCTGCAAAAAAAATATTGGCAGTTTCTCTTTTTGACGGAGTCAAAGAGATGGATATAAATGGGAAAAACATTGTCAATTTTATTTTTGACGGATCCAGTAACAAAACTAATGAGCCTTTATATAAGGAGAGTGAAATGGTGGATGTTGGCTATGGTAAAATCAGAAAAGATGACCTTTCAACTTCAGTGTCCAGAATTGAAGGGCAAAAAAACAGGTATAAGTCATACAGTAATATTTTTGACATGATTGCAGGTGAAGTACCAGGGGTGTCGGTAAAAGGTAACATAATCCGCATAAGGGGTATTTCTTCCAATAGAGACACAGCACCCCTTTTTGTGCTGGATGGTATCGTTATAGACCGGATAGATGATGTAAATCCATCTCAGGTTAAATCAATTGAGATATTAAAGGATGCTTCATCTTCAATTTATGGTTCAAGAGGAGCCAATGGGGTTATATTAATTACTACAACCCGCGGAGGGGACAAGTTAATATGTATTGATCTGACCAATCGGTATTATTTGCAACCGGAAAATAAAGAATAATAAGAAAAAAAATGAATTTGAAATGAAAAAACCAAGCAAGGTTAAAACAGTTCTTAACATCGTGATTCTTTTCTTCTTTGCATCCGAGGCAATGGCATCCACCGTGGATACCGTGTTGACATACAGTATATGCATGAAAAAAAGTGTCAAAGCTGTAATTATTAAACCAGATGATTATTCATTGAAACAAACATACCCTGTTGTTTATTTATTGCATGGAGCCGGCGGAAATTGTACTGATTGGATAAAAACGGTTCCCAATATTGTTCAATACGCAGATTTGTACCATCTGCTCATTGTTTGCCCTGATGGTAACACTACCAGCTGGTACTTTGACAGCCCGGTAGATTCTTCTTTTAAATATGAAACTTATGTCTCCGGTGAATTAATTAAGTGGATTGACGAACATTATAAGACTATTAATAATCCTGACGGGAGAGCTATAACCGGGTTAAGCATGGGTGGACATGGCGCTTTGTATCTGGCATTCAGACATCAGGATGTTTTCGGAGCTGCAGGCAGTATGAGTGGCGGGGTAGATCTGCGACCCTTCCCGGATAACTGGGATATTTCAAAAAGACTTGGCAACTATGCGGAATATCCGGAAAGATGGGAACAAAATAGTGTCATTAATCTCACTCATTTGTTAACCCCGGGGTCGTTAGCTCTGATCATTGATTGTGGCATTGCCGATTTTTTTTATCCCATTAACCAAAAACTACATGAAAAATTATTACTGATGAATATACCACATGATTTTATCTCCCGGCCCGGAGAACATTCCTGGTCTTACTGGGACAATGCTTTACAGTACCAGATGCTTTTCATGAACAATTATTTTAAAGAAGGGAATTGAAAAATGAAAAAAAAGATCCGGATGAGCTTAATCCTGCTGATTGCGCTTGTGGCATCAGCATGTTCTATCCATGACACGTGTGAGTTTTTTATTGCTCCCGATGGTTCTTCTTCGAATAAAGGGAATAAAAGCAATCCTTTTTCAACTCTTGAAGATGCAAGAGATGCGATTAGTCAATTAAAGAAAAATAATCAGCTTCCTAAAGATACCATTACTGTATGGTTGCGGGAAGGAATTTATGAATTGGGCCAAACTTTCTTACTTCAGATAGATGATTCGGGGTTTGAAGATGCACCCATTGTTTTCACTGCCTATCCTGGTGAAAAGGTTATTCTTTCAGGAGGGAAAAGAATTGGTACCGAAAGTGCCAAACCGATCTCACAAGAGTCGGCACTGCAAATCATAGAGAAAGAGGCTATCCCCCGGATCAGAGAGATAGATCTTGCGGCACTGGGCATTTCGGATTACGGGATCAACCGGATAACCGGATTCCGTCGGCCCTACGTAAATGCTGCCATGGAACTGTTCATTAACGGCATACCCTATCATTTATCCAGATACCCGAATAAGGAAAAAATTCTGATAAAGACTGGTGATGTACTGAAAAACGGTTTTATTAATGACAGGGAATTTTATCCCGGGGAAATCCGGTTTAGCAAGGATAAACTTGCTCAATGGACCAATGCCGGTAATATAATCACTTGTGGAAATTTCAGCTTTGCCTGGGCTACAGATCAGCTCCGGGTGAAAGATTTTGATGCCAAAACAGGAGTGATAAATTTCGCCGATTCCCATATGTTTCCTATTACAGATGGAAATGAATGGAATCAAATTTACTTTTTCAACCTGATGGAAGAAATCGATGACCCTGGAGAATACTACATTGATCATCAAAAGGGCAAACTTTATTTTTATCCTTTTGAAGAGTTAAAGTCTTCTGATACCATTATGGTTTCTATGTTGGAAGATGCATTGGTTACATTGAAAGGAGCCTGTCATATTCAGTTTAAAAATATCACTTTTGAGGCAGGCAGGGGAATTGGGATTTATATGGAAAATACCGAATCGAACAAAATTGAAAACTGCACGATCCGGAACATGGGTGTTGTAGGGGTATGTATCGGTATGGGCAGCAAACCCGGTAATATATACCGCCATCCGGATCACGCCGATCGGATTTATCCGGATGAAAAACTGTCGGAACGGATAGGGAGTTTGCATGAATTAATTTATGAGAATACCACATTTGACCGTGAAGGCGGAAAAAACAACGGTATCATAAGCTGCAAAATTGAAAACACCGGTTGCGGCGGAATAAGCATAGGGGGTGGAAACCGTTTAACACTTGAGCCGGCCGATAATTATGTTTATAACTGTGAATTTACCGATTGCGGTCGCAGGGATTATTCGTATAAGGCTCCGGTTAATATTGACGGGGTGGGCAACAAGGTGCAACATTGCCGGTTTAATCCCTGCCCTGCAACAGCTATATATATTCATGGCAACAATCATCTCATTGAATATAATGTGATTTCCGAAGCCTGTAATTTTATGGAGGACCAGGGCTCAATTTATATTGGTCGCGACCCTTCTGAATTTGGGAACGTTATCCGGTATAATTTTTTCAAAAACATCGGAGCTACCGGATTTTCCACCGGGAAATTTGCCATCGCTGTATATTTTGATGATGGCGCCTGCGGATCGCAACTCTACGGGAACGTGTTTTACAAAGCAGGCACCCGCACCGTTATGATTTTAGGAGGAAGTTATAATCCTGTATTCAATAATATTTTTGTTGAATGTCCTATAGCATTTTATTTGGAAAATGTGCTCGCGAATAAGTTTAAGTCAAAACTGGAGCCCGGGGGTATATTTGAAGCGCGTTTAAAACAGGTAAATTATAACCGGCCCCCCTATTCAACCGCATACCCAGCACTGGCAACGTATTTTCAGGATCATCCTGAGGTACCCAAACACAATGACATTCAAAACAATGTTTTCGTAAATATCGGGCAGCTTTATGACGGTAAAAAAGAATGGGGTCCTATACTTGATAATAATTTCATCACCAGGGAAGACCCCGGGTTTGTGGATGCTTCAAAACAAAATTTCGCTTTAAATGAAAATGCCGGGATTTATAAAAAGCTCCCCGGGTTTAAGGCCATACCATTCTCGGAAATTGGATTAATTAAAACGAAATAATACAAAATGAAAACAATAATATTTTTATCTGTCATTTTGATTTTGACAAATATTGCTTGCAACCAGGAACGAAAAGTACAGTCAAATCTTTCGAATAAGGCAAGCAATGCCGCATTGTTCACTCCAAAAGATACTTCATGGAAGAATTTAACAATCAGGCAAAAGATTGGCCAGACAATGCTGATGTTGCCCGACCGGGGAAAAGAATTGGAACTGGGCAGGGGTTCCCTGAAAGTATATTTTGAAAATTACCCCGTAGGTGGCTTTTTCATGGGATGGAAGCTTTATGACAATGTAAAGTACGAGGATTACTTTGAATATACCCGCGCAGCCTGCAAAGAATATCAGGATGCCAGCAGGCTTCCGCTGATTTTTCAGCAGGATTATGAAGGCGGGGTGGACCTGCCAGGTATGATTTCATTTCCTAATGCCATGTCGCTGGGGGCAGTCAATTCTCCGGAACTAACCTATAAATATGGCAAGGCCATCGCCCTGCAGAGCCGGACAGTTGGCGTTAACTGGGTGTTGCACCCGGTTGCTGACCTGAACATGAATCCGTTCAATCCCATAACAAATGTCCGTAGCGTTTCCGATGACCCCGAAATAGCGATTCGCCTGCTTAGTCAGCAAATCAGAGGCTTGCAGGATAATGGGGTAGCCGCTACAATTAAACATTTTCCCGGTGATGGAGTTGATTATCGCGACCAGCATTTATTAACCTCCTGTAATTTTCTTCCGTTCAATATATGGAAGGAAAAACATGGCAAGGTATTCCAGGCTTTGATTGACAGTGGTGTGGCTTGTATAATGCCAGGGCATATCACTTTACCATCTTATCAAAAGGAAAAAATCAATGGGATGTATCCGCCTGCAACCCTGTCGAAAGAATTATTAACTGGTTTGCTGAAAGGAGAAATGGGTTTTAAAGGCGTAATTGTTTCCGATGCGATGGTGATGGGAGGATTCAGGGGCTGGTATGATAGCCCGCTGGAAAGTGAAATTGAAAGTTTTAAAGCGGGGGTGGATGTTTTGCTTTGGCCCTCCTATACATATATGGATACGCTGGAAGCGAGGATAAACCGCGGTGAGATACCGATGGAAAGGCTCGATGATGCTGTGCAGCGGGTATGGGCATTGAAAGAGCGCTTCGGGTTACTCGAAAAGGACAGAGATTTGGTTCGTGATATGACAGATGATGAAAAAGAACAAGCCCGGGAAACATCAAAGACCATCAGTGAAAAGGCAATAACATTAATAAGAGACCGCAACAACGCGTTGCCCTTAAATTTGCAGAAAGATAAAAGAATATTGGTAGTAGGTGTTACGCCTGTTTCGCGCAAAGGCGGCGACAGAAACCTGAAACAACTGGAGGATTTTGCCGGTCAGTTAAAAAGCAGGGGCTTTAACGTGGATTTCCGGCACGATATTTTGTACGAAACTCAGGGCTGGACTGACGATTCTCCCGAAAAATATGACCGTATTATTATAGCGGTGGCCCGTACTCACCACGCGCCCTTTGGTCCGTTGGAGTTATATGACGACGATGCACAAACAGCGTGGGGAGTAAACTCCATGCCCAAAGAAAAAATAATAGTTATAAATTTTGGTAACCCTTACAATACAAATGAATATTTCGAGCGTGTAAATACCTGCATCAATGCATACTCCAATACTCCCGTGATGCACTCGGCAGTGATATCGGCTTTGTTAGGGGAAATCAAAATGACAGGACAATCGCCTGTAGATCTGAATATTGAATCAAAATTGAAACTATACTGAGAGATTGAAAACAGATAAAAAAACAAATGAAACACACACACATATGAAGAAATATGTTTTATTAATTATATTGGTTGCAGTTGGTTTTTTTTTATCTGATTGCAAAGAGACAAATCAGGATAAAATTACTGATCAGCTGGATTTGTGGGATTTTGATCATTTAAAGAAACCACCTGCTTATCAATGGTTGAATGATGATAATGCCCATGTCAGGCAAATCATATATGAAGGTGAGGCCTTTGGCGCTATGCCCAAAACACAGGTATTTGCTTACTATGCCACACCCGGCACTATCAGCGGCGATAAGTCCAAGGACCATAATTTACCAGCTATAGTTTTAGTACACGGTGGCGGTGGCTATGCTATAAAGGAATGGGTAATCCAATGGGCCAACAGGGGATATGCTGCTATTTCGATGGATTTAGGCGGCAATGATGTGAATGTTCAGCCATTGCCAAACGGAGGCCCTTCTCAGGATCCTGTTGAAAAATTTACCAGTATTGACAGCACAACAGATAAACAATGGGTGTACCATGCCGTTTGCAACGTAATCCTGGCTCATTCTCTTCTTTGTTCATTTAATGAAGTAGATACTGATAAAACTGCCATTACAGGGATTAGCTGGGGTGGTTTCCTGACCTGCATTGCGGCCGGTTTGGATAACCGGTTTAAAGCTGCGGTGCCTGTTTATGGCTGCGGTTTTATATGCAAACCCGGAAGTTATTTTTATCAGAAAGACTTTGGTACCATGACTCCTGATCAAAAGAAAAGGTGGACTGACAAATATGATGCTTCCAATTATATTGGCACAGCCAGAACGCCTTTCCTGTGGGTAGCCGGAACCAAAGATATGTTCTATCCTCCCAATGCTCTATCCTGTACATATAATCTGGTGCGGGAACAATCAAACTTCAGGATTACCACAACCATGACCCATGGGCACGGACAAGGCAGTGAACCCGAAGAAATCGGTGTTTTTATCGACCATTACCTTAAAGGTACTCCTGCTTTACCTGCGATCGGGTCAGTTGAATCAACATCTGACCAGGTTACTGCTTTAGTAACCGGCGCTACAAAATTAAATGGAGCGAGCATCAGTTACACCACTGATACCACGTTACCGTATGGTTCAAGAAATTGGCAAACTGTCCAGGCTACCATACAGGAAAATAAGATAACAGCGCCACCATTGCCTGAAAATACAACTATATGGTTAATCAATATAACTGATGATAAGGGCCTGACAATTTCATCATCCTATTTTTTTACTAATGGAATTAAAACTGAAGAGTAATATGAAGACTTTTTTTCATATTATGGTGATTCTATTATTACTTTCAAGTTGTTTCCGCCACTCTGGCGTAATTGTCTACCCCACCTCGGAAGAGATTGAACCAGGCAAAAAATTTGTTGAGTGGGTTGCTTCTACACAAGATGTTTTATGGGCGCCGCAAAATGACCTCACTATAACTGAAGCCTCAGGCGAAGCGGATGTAGAAGTTGAATTAAAAAATTCATTACAGACTATAGATGGTTTTGGTGCGTGTTTTAATGAACTGGGATGGACTTCTTTAAGCTTGTTAAGCAAAAAAGATAGGGAGACCGTTATGCAGGAACTTTTTACCCCTGGTGTCGGTGCAAATTTTACTATCTGCCGTATGCCGGTAGGCGCCAATGATTTCTCCCGTAACTGGTATTCCTGTAATGAGGTTAATTGTGATTTTGAGATGAAGCATTTTACTATTGCCAATGACTTGAAAACTCTTGTTCCTTTTATTAAAAATGCACAAAAATATAATCCTTCCTTAAAGCTATGGGCTTCCCCGTGGAGTCCTCCTGCGTGGATGAAATATAATAAACACTATGCAGAGGCAATGCCCTGGAAAGGATTTAATGTGGAAAATGGATTAAGACCAGATCAGGTGGGTACAGAAGGCTCTGATATGTTTATCCAGGAAGACAAGTACTTTAAAGCATATGCTCTCTACTTCGCAAAGTTTATTGAAGAGTACAGAAAACAAGGTATCAACATAGGGATGGTAATGCCTCAGAATGAATTTAATTCTGCGCAAATGTTTCCCAGTTGTACCTGGACGGCCAAAGGCCTTTCAAGATTTATAAGTTATTTAGGCCCGCAAATGCAGAAGCTGAATGTAAATCTGTTTTTTGGAACACTGGAACGTGCTGACGTAAGATTAGCAGATACGGTTCTAAACGATCCCCTCAGCTGTAAATATATAAAAGGAGTTGGCTTTCAATGGGGAGGTAAAGGAGCTATAGCAGCCATTCATCAGCGCTATCCTGATCTTACAATATATCAGACAGAACAGGAGTGTGGCGATGGCAAAAACGACTGGCAGTACTGTGTATATACCTGGAGCTTAATAAAGCATTATTTAAGCAATGGAGCCAATGCATTTATGTACTGGAATACCTCTTTAAACCAGGGAGGTATTAGCCGTTGGGGATGGAAGCAAAATTCTTTGATAAGCGTAGATACAGTTGCTAAAACTTTCAAGTACAATTATGAATATTACCTGATGAAGCATTTAAGTCATTATGTAAAGCCAGGTGCAAAACGTTATGAAACGACCGGCGCTTTCAATAACCTGCTTGCTTTTATTAACCCTGATAAAAGCATTGTGATAATTATTCAAAATGACAACAAGGAAGATAAAGCAGTTCGTATAAAAGTGGGAGATAAAATAGTCAGTCCTTCCTTAAAAGGAGATTCATTTAATACATTTATCATAAAACCAAATTGATATGGCTCAATTTGCATTTGAAACATTAGTAAAAGAGGTTCGGGTTGGCGCTGCTGTTCTGGCAATCATTGCTTGGTTGATTATTACTCAAGGACTATCAGCCCAAGAAGAGTCTTTAATAAAAACATATTACGTTGCATCTACCGGTTCCGATCAGAACCCAGGCACATTAACAAAACCTTTTTGCACGATTCAAAAAGCGGCCAATGAAATGAAACCCGGCGATACCTGTCTGGTCAGAGGGGGAGTTTATCGCGAATGGATTAAACCCTTACATGGTGGTACTTCCGAAAATCGCCGGATCACATACATGGCATACCCCGGTGAAACTCCTGTAATTAAAGGTTCGGAACGAATTACAAATTGGCAAAGCCAGGGAAATGGTGTTTGGATGGTGGAATTGCCAGACTCATTTTTTTGTGATTTTAACCCTTATAAAATGCCGATTTACGGCGATTTAAAATCGAAGTATAAACTGGAGGATAAGGACATTTGGATGGATTTCGGTAAAGAATATCATCTTGGAGATGTCTATAGCGAGGGGGAACCCTACCTTGAAACGCTGAAAAAGGATGAAATGGTGAGTACTCCAAAAACATGGTACACCGAAACCGCCGACGGCATTACCCGGATATGGGCTAACTTTGGCAATGACAATCCTAACCTGAAGCTTTCAGAGATTAATGTTCGCGAATGTGTATTTTTCCCTGACCAGACAGGGCTGCAATATATTACCCTCAGCGGTTTCACCATGCAACAGGCAGCATGTTACTGGGCTGCTCCAAGGTCCACACAAAAAGGCCTTATTGGAACTCGTTCAGGCAGAAGCTGGATTATCGAAAATTGCCATATCACCGATGCCAAATGTACAGGGATTTGCAGCGGAAATGTTTACAACACGATACCTACAGATATTGAACAAGTTGGCCACCACGTGATAAGAAATAACGTCATTGAACGTTGTGGTCAGGCAGGAATAGTGGGTATGTATGGATTTGCCGCCAGTCTGATTGAAAACAACCTTATTCAGGATATTAACTATAAAATGCAATTCGGCGGACAGGAAACTGCGGGCATAAAAGTGCACAGGGCAACGGATTTAATTATTAAAAACAACATCATCCGCCGGGTTTTTGCAACAGCGAAGAAAGAAACCACGTATTCTCATTTTCCGGGAATATGGATTGACTGGAGCAACCAGGGTGTTAGGATATCAGGCAACGTAATTTACAACATAGACGATTACACAATATATGTGGAGGCAAACCATGGACCGCTGTTAATTGATAATAATATCATTATAGACTCACCGATAGGTTCAGAGTCCGAGCGGGTTATTGTGGCCCATAATTTATTCTGCAACAGCGGTCTGATATATATGAACAGGGAAACACGAAACCCCGGTTACTTTGAGCCTCATACCCTTAAAGAAATTAAAGATTCATGTCTGATCAGGATTGAAGACCGCTACTACAATAACATTTTTATTGGCAAAGGCTCTGACAGACTTCACACCGATATGAGTTATGAGCCCCAGAATGTTAAAGATTTCCGCAGCGGTTATAATATTTATTATCAGGGAGCGCAGCGGCAGCCATGGGATAAGACAGGCATTGAGAGCGCCGGGTTTCAGACGATGTTCGAACTTCAGGAACTTGCAGACGGCGTGAAATTGAACTTTTATATGGATAAATCTGCCTTTGCATTAAAGTGTCCTTTGGTGGATACCAGGCTGATCGGAAAATTTTCACTCGTGAATCAAGGCATGGAACAGCATGATGGAACTTCTGTCATTATTGATCAGGATTGCCTCGGCAACAAGCGAAATACAAGGCATCCGAGGGTAGGGGCGTTTGAAGGAGTAAGAATTGGAACAAACACTTTTACTGTAACTGCTGGTTTGCATACCGGTAATACTAAGTAGCCCTGAACTATGCACAGTTTTATCATTAGTGTTCTTAAGCGGCAACAAAAGATGTTGATTTTTAAATTTTAGGATATTAGCTCACAGAATTAATGAAATAATCATGAAAAGTTTTTTATTGTTGATGTTCAGTTTTTTATATCTGTTGACTATTGGTCAACAATCTCAGTTAATTGTCTATCCAAAGCCGGAAGGGATAGACCCAGGCAGTAAGTTTCAGGTATTTGTAAATGATAAGCCAAGCTTTGTCTATGAGGCCCCTGTATTCTTTGAATTGAATAATCCGAACAGAACCTGCGCTTTTACACAGTTTGATTTTTCCGGAAAGGTCAGGATTGAAGTTGTGATTAACGGCGTGGATGTAAAGTCAGTGCGTATAAGACCAACGTCTTATGGCATTAAATACAGGTTGCACGAGAATAAAATAGCCTTTGAACTGAATGAACCTAAGAAATTATCAATAGAGATTAACGGGGACATTGATGATAACCTTGTGGTTTTTGCCAATAGTCCGGAAATTAGTGTTCCTTCTGCTAATGGAAATAACGTTGCCTATTTTGATCCTGGCAAAATTGATCTCTCTTCTTTCATGGATAAGAGTGTATTGTATTTTGGACCGGGAATCCACTATGTAGATGGAGAATATGGCATTTTAAAGATTAGTAGTAATCAAACCATTTACCTGGCTGGTGGCGCTGTACTTCGGGCCAGAATTGAGGCAGAGAACGCAGAAAATATCAAAATTAAAGGCCGGGGTATCATTGAAGGTTCTACCCTATTGGGTCGGCAACCCGATTATTACAGGTCATTCCTGGGCGAACCGGATACAGTTCAGCGACCTTTTTTTGTTCATTTTAAGAATTGCAGGAATATTGAAGTGGATGGCGTCATACTCAATGATTCACCTTTTTGGACTTTAGTATTCAATTCCTGTAAAGATGTTGTCGTGAATAATGTAAAGGAATTTGGTTATGTAGATAATTCTGACGGCATTGATGTGGTAGGCTCAAAAAATGTTGTTATCAACGATGTGTTTCTTCGTATTAACGACGATTGCATCGCGTTGAAAGGTATGCCGGGTGATGTGGAGAATGTAAAAGTAACCAACAGTATCATGTGGAGTGACAGGGCTTGTGCATTACAGATTGGACATGAAACATTGATGAAATCTATCAGCAATGTTCAGTTTTCAAATATTGATATACTCGAACAGCGGAACAGGTATATCGGGCATTATGCGATGGGTATCTTTAACGGCGATAGCGCCGTAATATCAGATATTTCGTATGAAAATATCAGGGTAGAAAACTGTGAACGGCTAATCAGTTTAATTGTTGAAAAAGGTTTTTATAATAAATCAGCTAAACGCGGAAGGGTTGAAAATATTCACTTCAAAAACATATACAGTTACAAGACCGCCGACATTCATCTCGATGGTTTTAGTGAAAATCATCCGGTAAAGGATATCAGTTTTGAAAATATTTATCTGAATGACAGGCCCGTAAACCCGGAAGTATTTGCCAACCCTTATGTTTATAATATTACTTTTCAAAATGCAGGACAAACCCCAAATCGTATCGAATCTACTGTGGCAAAGGGAACAAGGTACTTTCCGGTTGATATAACCCCCTGGTGTAACCGTTCCTTAAGTGACTCTATAGCAGGAGATGGAACAGGCTGGCTTGACCTTGGGCCTGACCAGGATATGGGCGAAGTAAAAGGCAGCATCCAAAATTTTACCGGCATTCCATTTTCTATTTCCGGAGACCCTGAAAAAGGGACAATAATTTTACGTTCCGGTCAATATTTAACTGATCAACCTTATGCGAGTTACCCAATAAAAATTGGTAAGAAACTTGACTATTTATTTTTTCTTCAGGCAACTGCATTTACGGACGGTTTTGTTAAGAAAGTACCACCTGAAGTTTGGATAGGGCCAGCCGGAAAACTTAAATTCAACCAAAGCCCCGTAGGTTCTGACTTATGGTATTACATTATACGATACAGTGATGACGGCTCAGAAGTGAAGGTGCCGGTGAAAGCTGGCTGGAATGTTGAGGACTGGGGTATCTGGGCGCCAGGAGGATGGGTGGCCCCTTTGAATGGGGGAAAATTTTACATCCAGAAATGGGACAACCCTTATCCGGATAAAACGGTAGAAACGATTAAAATGTATTCATCGCTACAACCTGAGGTACCTATTCTGATGGCGATTACGATAGGGGTAAAGCAACAATAAAAAACAAAATCGAATATCAATCTTGGTAATAGAAATAATTTAATTTTTTAAAAAAAACATATGAAGATGTCTGTTTTTTTACTGATTTCAATAATCGCAGTAAGCGGTTGTACCCAAAATAAAAGTATTGATCATGTCGTCAAAGATCAGATGGTACCAATTGACATGGCTAATATTAAAGTTGGAGGTGAAATCGGCCGGCGTATTGATATAACTGTCAAAAATAACCTTCTGCTTCTTGATGTCGACAGAGACTTCCTGCTTCCTTTCCAAAAGAAGGATGGCAAAGACGGCAATTACAAGGCCCTTGGCAAACTGATCGACGCCGCTGTAAAAATGGCATATTATACCAGGGATACAACGGTCATTGCCCTGAAAAATCATCTGATCAGTGAGATAATTGAGACACAGGGAACCGATGGCTATATCGGGAATATGATTCCTGAGAACAGGATGTGGAAGGTCTGGGATCTTCACGAGATGAATTATATAATCTACGGGTTGATCAGCGATTATAAACTTTTCGGTGATAAGCAGTCCCTCGTTGCTGCTCAGAAAGCTGCGGATTATATCATTAAAAACTGGTCCACGATGCCCTTAGATTGGGAGAAGAAAACTGAAATTGCGGCGTTTGTCAGCGTGACCGGTCTGGATCGGACCATGATTACACTTTATGGCGTCACAGGCGACAAACGTTACCTGGAATTCGAAATAAATCAGCGTAACTTGGCAAACTGGGATCCTGGAATTGTAATTGGCCGGCGCCCGCTGGTTGAGGGCCATACCTATGCCTATCTGGCCTCATGTCTTGCCCAGCTTGAGTTATACCGGGTACAAAAGGATGAGATACTATTGGTTCCAACCATGAAAGCCATGAATTTCATGACCGGGAAAGATGGGATGGGGATTACAGGCGGAGTAGGACAGGCGGAAATCTGGACAGACGATCAGGACGGAGGCCGCGATCTGCAGGAGACATGTTCGGTCTGTTACCAGATACGTGTCTATGAAAACCTGCTCAGGTTGAAAGGTGACTCGCGTTATGGTGATATCATGGAAAGAACTATTTTCAATACATTGTTTGGTGCACAATCGCCTGATGGTAGAAGACTCCGTTACTTTACGCCATTCGAAGGGAGCCGCGAATATTGCGGTGAATGTTGCTGTACCGGCAACTTTCGGAGAATCATTTCAGAACTTCCTTCAATGGTTTATTACCGATCAGGAAACGGAGTGGCAATAAACCTATATTCATCCTCTGCGGCTAATATTGCAATGGAAAATGGGGTTTTCGTTGTTATAAAGCAAGAGACCGATTATCCGAACTCGGGTCATGTGGTTATACGGGTTGACCCTTCAAAACCCACATCATTCCCGTTAAAGCTGAGGATCCCATCCTGGTGCAGGAATGCCAGTATTTCGGTTAATGGGAAACCTTCGGAAAGAACATTTGTCCCGGGAACATTCGCAGTCATTGAGCGATCCTGGAAAGCCGGCGACCAGGTAGTACTAGACATGCCAATGGAATGGCGCCTTGTTAAGGGCAGGCAGAGACAAGCCGGACGTGTGGCTGTCTTGCGGGGACCGTTGGTGTTCTGCCTCAATCCGGGACAGAATGAGTCTCTAGCCCTGAAAGAAGCTTCAGATATAGGCCGTATCGTGATTGACCTGGCATCGATCGAACAGACGGCTGTTGCAGATAGCACCGTACGACCCGGCGGTATAGGATGCCGCCTGAAGGCGGGCACCATCGTGGGTGCATTGGGTAATGCAAAAAATATAACAATAACCCTTTCTGAATTTGCTGATCCAAACGGCAGGTGCATCTATTTCAAGGTTCCGGAATTATCCACAGCGGTTGCAGATGAATTAACCCGACCGTGGGAATAATTATTACAATCCGGAAATATTGTAGTTTACTATGGAAAAGCGTTGTTCTGGTTTTAAGATTTATATTGGTTTTATTCACAATATTATGAGAATTAAGATTATCCTGATAAGTGTCATTATTATCTCTTGTTTAACAAATTCTTGTCAATCTCAATCTCAATTTTTTGTGTCCTTAACGGGAAACGACCTCAATCCCGGAACCAAAGAAAAACCTTTCGCCTCGATTGACAAAGCAAAGGCTGAGGTCAGAAAGGAAAAAGGAAGCATTACGATATATATCAGGGGAGGTACTTATTATCTGAAGAAGCCAATTATTTTTCTTCCTGAAGATTCGCGTGAACAGGAAGGGGAAGTTACCTTCAAAGCCTATCCTGATGAGCAGGTGATTATCAGCGGAGGAGAACCCATATCACTGCAATGGAAAGAGTATAAAGCAGATATAATGCAGGCTACTGTGCAAGAGAATTTGGTTTTTGATCAGTTATTTGTAAATGGTCAACTCCAGCATATGGCTCGTTATCCCAATTATAATAAATCTGCCAGGATTTTTAGTGGTACATCCTCTGATGCGATCAGCGCTGATCGTGTAAGGACATGGAAAGATCCTGAAGGAGGCTATCTACATGCACTGCATCCGAGTGAGTGGGGTAGTTTTCATTTTTTGATAAATGGCAAGAATGAAAAAGGCGAGCTGATATTGGAAAGGAGGGTGGAAAATGATACAATAATTTCTACAAATCTCACCGCCATTATGCATAAGGAATCACGATTTGTTGAGAACATCTTTGAAGAATTGGATACATTAAATGAATGGTTTTATGATAAAAATTCCAGAGTCCTTTATTTTTATCCTCAGTCCGGAAGCAAGCTTTCTGAAGCAACTATTGTAATTCCGCAGGTTAAAACCCTTGTGGAATTCAGAGGAACAGAGAATAACCCGATCCGGAACATTAACATTGAAGGTTTAGTGTTTACACAAACACTTCGGACTTTCATGGAGACCAACGAAAAATTGTCCCAGGGAGATTGGAGCATATACAGGGGCGGAGCAATATTTGTGGAAGGAACAGAAAATTGTAAAATTGAAAACTGCATCTTTAAAGAGTTGGGTGGGAATGCAATTTTTTTTAATAATTATAATAGAAAAAATGAAGTTACAGGATGTCTCTTTGAAAATATAGGTGCATCCGCAGTTTGTTTTTGTGGCGACAGAAATGCCCGGTATAATCTTAATCTCCCAGTGGAAGAAACTGATCTTTATCCCGGGCCAAAAACAAATAATTACCCTGCAAATTGTTTGGTTTATAATAATTTAATGCATGATCTGGGTACAATTGAAAAACAAGTTGCCGGAGTCCATATATCCATGGCACAGGATATAACAGCAAGCCACAATACAATTTACAATGTTCCAAGGGCAGGTATTAATATAAACGATGGTATGTGGGGTGGACATATTATAGAGTTTAACGATGTGTTCAACACTGTATTGGAAACGAATGATCATGGTGCATTTAACTCTTGGGGAAGAGACCGAAACTGGGCAAGGGGTGTAGACTCACTTTTAGAGAAAAACAGGGATAAAATTGCCTTATTAGATAACGTAAAACCAACAATTATCCGTAACAATCGTTTCCGTTGTGATCATGGCTGGGATATTGACCTTGATGATGGTTCCACTAATTATCTTATTTATAACAATGTACTTCTCAATGGAGGTTTAAAATTCCGTGAAGGGTTTTTCCGTACTGCCGAAAATAATATTATCATAAATAATTCTTTTCACCCCCACGTATGGTATAAAAACAGCGAGGATGTTTTTACAAAAAATGTAGTAACGACATCATATTTTCCTGTGGGAATGCCTGTTGTTTGGACCAAAGAAATTGACAGGAACATTTTTTTGGATTCGATTGCTTTAAAGAAATCAAAAGTAGAAGGAAGAGATACTCATTCCGTTTACAGCTCCACGATTTTTATAGATGCTGCAAAAGGTGATTACAGGTTAAAGAAAAATTCTCCTGCATTTTCAACAGGGTTTAGAAATTTTGACATGGATCAATTCGGTGTGGTTTCTGAAAAATTAAAGTCCCAGACGCAAAAAGTTCCTTTACCTGAACTGATATCTTTTATTTCGGATAAGAGCAATGAGGTCTATACTATTTTGGGGTTGAATGTTAAAAATATGACCTTGGGTGAACGCTCTGCAACCGGCATGTTTGAAGAAAAAGGAACCTTTATCGTGAGTGTAAATTATGATAGCAGATTCAATGGCATTTTAAAACCAAAGGATGTTATTCTTTCTTATAATGAAAAAGAAATTAACAACATCAGAGACTTTCAGGAAGCAGTTATTGCTCCTAATTGGACCGACTCATTAAAGATTGTCGTCTTCAGAGAAAGTGATATGGTCAGGATAAAATTAAAGAAATAAAATTTTTACAAATTCTCTTGGTTTTTAAGATTTTAATTATTTACTGATGAAAAGAATCATCCTTTTTTTAATTTTAAATCTATTGATCGGAGAATTGATTTATGCTCAGGCCATACAAAATTTCAACAAACCCGAAAGGATAAAGTGGTTTGAAGATTTAGGTTTTGGAATGTTCATTCACTGGAACGTGGATGTTTCTTTAGGGGTGGTCATAAGCCACTCGCTGGCAGGTGCTTCGGATGAATATGTTCAAAAGTATATTTCCGAATTGCCAGGTTTTTTCAATCCTCAAAAGTTCAATCCGGATGAATGGGCAAAGCTTGCAAAGCTTGCCGGTATGAAGTATGTGGTATTTACAGCAAAGCATCATTCAGGTTTTTGCATGTTTCAGACACAAACAACATCTTTTAATGTAATCAACACTCCCTTTGCCAGGGATATCACCAGGGATATTGTTGAAGCTTTTCGTAAACGGGACATTGCTATTGGTCTTTATTTTTCACCGGAAGATTTTTACTATTTATATCAGCATAACATTCCAATTGGACGGTTACAACTTCCCAAACATTTTCCGGTTAACAACTCTGGCTTAATGGAATATGACAAAAAACAATTAAAAGAATTATTAACTAATTATGGAAAAATAGACATTTTGTTCATAGATGGACCAGGTGAAGGACTTAGAGAGTTTGCATGGAGTTTAAATCCTAATTTAATAATTACCCGTGATGAAATGAAAACGCCTGAACAGGAAACCCCGGATACTCCTTTGCCGCGTCCTTGGGAGGCATGTTATACCATGGGAACTGATTGGCAATATAAACCAACCAATGATACCCTGAAATCCGGAAAGGATATCATTAATATGCTGATTGAAATCAGGGCCAAAGGTGGAAATTTTTTATTGAATGTAGGTCCAAAGCCAAACGGCGAAATTGAAGAAGAACAACAGGCACTTTTAACAGAGGTTGCTCTTTGGAATTTTGCTAATTCAGAAGCGATTTATTTTGTAAAGCCCTTACCTGTTATCCGGGAAGAGAATATCTGGTATACACAATCAAATGATGGCAAAGCCATATATGCCTTTGTATTGCGAAACAGTTACGAGGATTGGAAATTTGGAGAAAGAAAGAACTTTGTATTAACCCATATAGAAGGTAATGAAAAAACAAAGGTGAGCATCTTGGGCTATAAGAGTGAACTGGTTGAATATAAGAAGGAGCTTGATAGTAAAATTTACCTTTCAGCAACATCTATCGGATTGGTAGTAAGCGCAGTGAATGGGCAACGTTTTTACACCAACTATCAATGGCCCAATGCCGTAGTTCTAAAGATTGAAAATGCTGCCTTCCGATCGTCAAATATACCTGATGATAAGTAGAACAAAGTAGAAGATACAAGCAAAAAATAATGAAAAGAAAAATGAAAATAAATTCAATTACTAGTGCATTTACGGTTACAGTTATCTGCTTTCTGTCAGCGGTGCTGTCTGCATCGTTTTGCATGGGAAAAGAAAAGTGTACAACAAATAGTGTTGATGAAATTTATACGCCACATCCGAAACCTCAGCCCCGTATCAACGGCCCGTTGGTTTATGGTTGCCACCCTGGTAATCCGTTTCTTTATCGTATTCCCTGCCAGGGTGAACGTCCGATCCGCTTTTCAGTAAAGGGTTTACCACCTGAACTAAAACTTGATCCTTCTACAGGAATCCTCACAGGGAAAGCTCCTCAAAAAGGCGAATACGAAGTTATGATACTTGCGCACAATTCAAAAGGAAAAGACAAGCGAAAATTTAAAATAGTAGCTGGTGATCAGCTTTCGCTCACTCCTCCGATGGGATGGAACTCCTGGTATGTACATTTCAACCGGATCACGGATAAAATTATGCGTGAGGCCGCAGATAACATGGTCAGTAGCGGGATGGCCGATATTGGCTACCAGTATGTAAATATTGATGACTGCTGGATGAATGCCAGTGAGACAAACCCCTATATGCCTGACTCAACGCGCGTCGGGTCTCCCCGTGATAGAAGCGGGAATATCCTTCCCAACTCTCATTTTCCCGACCGTTTCTTCTCTGTAGCTCTTAAGAATGCCATGTATGGTGCATATTCGAAGCCGGGGGCCTGGAACGATCCTGATTATCTTCAGATTGGGTGGATTGGCGCACAAAAAGGAACGATTTTCACACTACCCCAGCCATGTCCATTAACAGCACAGGAGCAATATTCATATATGTCGCTGTGGTGTTTGATGGCAGCGCCATTGTTTTTCAGCGGCGATATGTCAAAACTGGATGAGTTTACCCTCAATATTCTTTGTAACCCCGAAGTTATTGAAGTTGACCAGGATCCTTTAGGTAAGTGCGGTTCGGTGATCATGAAAACAGACGACAGGTTTTTGATGGTCAAAAATTTGGCTGATGGCTCAATGGCAGTCGGCTTTTTTAACCGGGGAAAAAGTACAACAGAAGTAACGGTAAATTGGGCCGAGTTGCAACTTTCAGGAAAGCAGTCTGTCCGTGATCTCTGGAGACAGAAAGAGATGGGCGTTTATAAGCAAAAATTTAGCGCCCAGGTTCCGGCAAATGGAGTTGTCATGATTAAAATCAGAAAACGGAAATGATATTACCTGCCCTGGACTATTGTGGTTTATCTGGAAAGGTCTTATTAATTTAAAGTTTTAAATGGTTTATGATAGGGTTTTATATAATTATCAATTAGAGGATACGACCATATAACTAATTTAAAAATGAAAAAATCAGGCATAGGCTGGTTATTGCTTCTCCTTTTTCCATTGTTTTTTGGATGTAATAACCTGAAAACTGATCATATTTTACTGAACGGCACGTGGAAAATTTCAATGAATGTTTCCAATAATTTTGAAAAAAACAAAACCACCCTGAAGCAATGGAATGAAATTCAGGTTCCCGGCGAGTGCCAGATGCAGGGATTTGCCATAAAACACGACAAACCATTCGTTTACAAAAAAGAAATTGAGATACCGGCATATTTTAAAAATAAAGATATCATACTTTGCTTTGACGGTGTGTATAGTTATGCCCGTGTTTGGGTGAATGGCATTTATGTCTGCGATCATTCAGGAGGTTTTACTCCTTGGGAATGCAATATTACTTCGCTGGTAAAACCTGGTAAGAAGGCATGGATAACCGTGGAGGTTACTGATAAAAAGAACGAACAATCGTACGCAAGCGGATATGCCAAACACCAGATTGGAGGAATTCTTCGCGATGTGTATATTAAAGCGCTGCCGCTCAGCCGTATTAATTCATATAATATAGAAACCAACCTGGATGACGACTATAAAGATGCAATCCTTGAAGTTGATTTATCACTTCAATTGAAGGATGATGCATTATTGACTGTATCGCTGAGTGATCCCCGGGGTAATTTGGTAGAATTAGCTGACAATAGGATTAACCTGACTGCAAATGATGAAAATCATACATTGAAATTTTCGGTTGCCAATCCCTTAAAATGGGATGCCGAGCACCCCGGACTTTACATTCTGAAACTTGATCTGGTTCAAAAGGGAGAAACCGTACAGAAAATAGTTCAAAAAGTAGGTTTCAGAAAAGTTGAAGTAATGGGAAACGAAATGCTGGTAAACGGTAAACCGGTAAAACTTCGTGGGGTATGCCGCCACGATATACACCCATTGCTCGGAAGGGTCGCCACTCCTGACTATGACCAGCTTGATGCTCAACTAGCTAAAGAAGCTAACATAAATTTTATACGCACATCGCACTATCCTCCCACGAAAAAGTTTGCAGCATTTTGCGATTCAATTGGTATTTATCTTGAGGTTGAAAACGCGGTGTGTTTTGTACGCTTTAACCGCAGCAGCGATTACGATTCAGTTAAACACTATGGTCCGGAATTCAATGAATCTTTGATATCTCAGACAAAAGAAATGGTCGAGACTTTCCGGAATAATCCCTCGGTAATTATTTGGTCATTGGGTAATGAAAGCTTGTATGATGAAAACTTCCAGCAGGAATATAATTATATCAAATCAGCGGATAAAAGTCGTCCTGTGATCTTTAGTTATCCCGGTACAGTTCCGGCTGGTAAAAAATGCTTCGACATATTAAGTATGCACTATCCTACATATACCGGGAAAGTTATTGACCATAATTTAAGTGTTACCAATTTTGAAAATGACACTATACCGACATTTAATGATGAGTGGGCTCATGTGGCATGTTACAACAAACAAACAATACAAACCGATATTAATGTCCGCGAATTTTGGGGGCGAAGCTTAGACAGCATGTGGATAAATAGTTTTGCAGTAAAAGGTTCACTGGGCGGGGCCATATGGGGGATGATTGACGAAACATTTATGATGCCGGATACCATGCCCGGTTATGATGATTGGTGGGGCATCAATCCCAAAAATTCTCCTGTAAAGTATGAAAGCAAAAATATTGGATATGGCCAATGGGGCATCGTTGATGTATGGAGACGTAAAAAACCCGAATTCTGGAGTGTAAAAAAATCCTATTCACCCATTCGCGTTCTGACAAAGGAGGTTAAACAGGTAAAAGCCAGTAAACCGCTTGAGCTTGAAGTTTTTAATCGTTTTGACCATACTAACCTGAACGAAATCAGGGTAAAATGGGAATATGAAGGATTATCAGGATTTGTTTCCGGCGCAGATATTGCACCACGCGAAACCGGAATACAAACCATTCCTGCGCAAAATTGGGAAACCGGCAGTAAGTTGAAAGTCTCTTTTTATAATACAGATAATAAGCTTGTCGATATTTATGAAATAAAAATCGGTGAGGCAAGACATGATGTGGTTAAACTTCAGAAAAATGGTAACATTATTGGTATCGTTGAACAAACGGATGCATTTACAATTAAAGGCAGCAATTTTAATATTCAATTTGATAAAAAAACCGGACTTATTAAAGCCGGCATCTATAAAGGAGATACGCTAATTAAAGGCGGACCATTCCTTCAATATATATTATTGGAGAAAAAACCTGATTATGCCGCAGAAATGATGGGATCCCTTGTCCCTGGCTGGAAATTAACCAGTTTGAATAAGAAAATAGATAAAGATTTTGCAGAAATCGCGATCAGGGGATCATATAACGATTCACTTCCGGTCAATTTTGTCGTGACCATCAATGGTAATGGCGATATAAATACCGCTTATTCCATTGAAAAACCAACAAAAAAAGAACTATTTGAACTGGGTATAATGTATCAACTTTCTGCCAACTTCGATAAACTGAGCTGGAACCGTGAAAGCTACTGGTCTTCTTATCCGGAAGGACAGTTGGGACGTCCTTCAGGGGAAGAACCTCTGCGCGACCTGGTTGATGAGAAATACAGAGAGGCTCCGAAAAAAGATTGGGCGCATGATGTACGTAATTTTTATTATAAAGGAATTGATTATCCGCAGTATAAATATCACTTGCCCAATATCGTTACTGCATTAAAAGAACACATTTACGATTATACATTGACCAACACCTATTACGATAACTCACTGAGTGTTGTTTCTGATGCGTCTGTCGCCTGCCGTGTAGAACAAAAAATACCGGAACAGATTAGCCTGGTCATAAATAACCTTTGGGATTATCCTGACCTTTTATGGGGAAATTATATGAAAATGATTCAGGTTCATGAAAAATATGAGAATGAGGTAGTTATTAAATTTAATACAAAATTATAAAATCATTATGTATACGCCAGGAGAAGATTTATTAAGTTGTTTACGTCGCAGAGGATTTGAAAAAGTGCATGTAGATTATGTGTTTTGTGAATCGCAAATTGAAGCCTTTAAAAAGCGATTCGGCCATACCGATTATGAAACCTACCTGGGATTAAGCCACAGGAGATTAGAGTTAGACATCCAAAGGAATTATATCGATGGCCGACAACTTTTCAAGCGGGAAAATGTCCCGGAAAGTACAGAATTTGATGAATATGGCATTGGCCATTCAAAAGGATCGGAATTTGCATTTCACATGACAAGGATGCACCATCCTTTGCGTGGCGCTGGTATCGAAGAGATAATGAATTATCCATATCCGACTATTGATGAATCAAAGCTGGAAGAATTTAATAAAAAAGTATCAGCACTTCATGAAAAGGGATTAGCCTCATTTGGTTTCATGCAAATGACTGTTTGGGAAGCTTCGTGGTACCTGCGTTCAATGGAAGAACTGATGATGGACATGATGATAGAGAGTGAATCAGCTGGTATTCTGTTGGATAAAATTACTGATTTTGCCTGTGCTAAAGCCAGGGCTTATGCCACTGCCGGAGTAGATATTCTTTCCCTTGGAGACGATATCGGGACCCAAACATCCCTTATGCTCGACATCGAATTGTGGGGGAAATGGCTCCGGCCCCGCTTAAAAAAAGTAATTCAGGCTGCTAAGGATATCAAACCGGACATTCTTATTTTCTATCATTCCTGCGGGTATATTACTCCATTTATTGATAAGTTGATTGAAACCGGGGTGGAGATACTGAATCCAATTCAACCCGAATGTATGGAGTTTAATGAGATTCATGATCGCTTTGGTGACCGGGTGTCATTCTGGGGAACATTGGGAACACAGCAACTTCTTCCTTACGGGACTAAAGAGGAGGTTAAAAGGGTCACACTGGAACGGCTTGAAAAATGCGGGAATAAAGGAGGGATTGTGGTGGGTCCTACTCACCTTGTCGAGCCGGAAGTACCATGGGAAAATCTTATGGCCATTATAGAAGCGGCAAAAGAATTTGAAAGGGAAAGAAATTAAAAACCAGATGCATGAAATTCTCATTTCTTGATATTCTTGCTTTTCTTATTTATTGCTCCGTTATAATAGGTGTAGGAATTATTATATCGCGCAGGGTTAATAAACAGAAAAATTCGAACAGCTATTTTTTTGCCGGTAACTCTCTTCCCTGGTATCTGGTAGGAAGTTCAATTATTGCTGCCAATATCTCGGCGGAGCAGTTCATTGGGATGTCGGGTTCGGGGTTTGCCATGGGATTGACCATAGCTACTTATGAATGGCTGGCTGCCATCATGTTGATAATCGTTGCATGGTGGTTCTTACCGGTTTTTATTCATAAAAAGATTTATACAATGCCTCAGTTTCTTGAGCAAAGGTACAATCACCGGATAAGAACTGTATTGGCAATTTTCTGGTTGTTCCTGTTCGTGTTTGTCAACCTGACTTCAATCCTGTATTTGGGGGCCCTTGCATTGAAAACTATTTTTGGAATTAAATTAGGCTATGCAATTGCAGGGCTGGCTTTTTTCTCTATATTCCTGACTGCGGGAGGCGGATTAAAGACCATAGCCAATACCGATGTTATCCAGGTTGTGTTTCTGGTGCTCGGAGGACTTACCACAACCTGGCTGGCTCTTAATATAGTTTCGGACGGACATGGCCCTCTAAATGGGTTTTCAATGCTTATGGAAAAAGCGCCTGAAAAATTTCACATGATCCTTTCCAAAACAGATCCCAATTACAAATACATGCCCGGAATCCGGTCGATACTGGGCGGAATATGGATTGCAGGTATCTATTATTTTGGTGCTAATCAGTATATCATTCAAAAGGCTCTTGGGGCAAAGAACCTGAAAGAAGCACAACGCGGGATGGTTTTCGCTGGTTATTTAAAACTGATTATTCCCGTTCTTGTTGTCCTTCCGGGAATTGCAGCTTTCGTATTAAAAGCTGACATTGTTAGGCCTGATGAGGCATATCCCTGGTTACTCGACCGTTTTGTGCCCTCAGGTATCAAAGGATTTGTATTTGCGGCCTTAATAGCAGCCATCGTATCATCACTTGCAGCTATAATAAACAGTGCGGCCACCATTTTCTCCCTTGATATTTATAAAGTCCATTTTAAACCCCTGGCGTCAGAAGAGAATCTGGTGAAAACCGGAAGGATTTCAAGCATTATCATTGTTGCACTGGCCGCTTCGATTGCATCTTTTTTATCAGGCATCGAACAGGTTTTTCAGTTTATCCAGGAATACACGGGATTGGTAAGCCCGGGAATTACGGCTCTGTTCTTGCTGGGTATTTTCTGGAAAAAAACAACAGCCGGGGCGGCATGGGTTGCAGTTTTAATTACCCTTCCCGTGCCCCTGTTATTGAAGTGGATTTATCCTTCAATGCCATTCCTCGATAATATGGCCGTTTCATTTCTGATTATTTGCGCGCAAATGATCATCATGTCTCTGGTTAAAAAAGATAAACAATTGCAGACTACGAAATGGGAATTGCCGGCTGGCATATATCATAATACCGACCGTTTATTCATATGGTTTTCAATTAGTATAGTAATTATTCTTAGTTTGTTATACATAATTTTCTGGTAACTACAGACTAAAATATTCTGAATGCGGAACTTCAATATAAAATTGTGTTTACTCCTGAAAATACTCAACGTGGATAAGCCACTAACAAACAAGGAAAATACTTATTTTGCATATGCAAATTAATAAATCATACAGACACTTATAAAGAGATAAATATTTATTTAACCTACAGTTATAAGTACTAATAAATTATTATATATGACCTCAAAGGAAAGAGTACAGGCAATTTTAAATCACAAACAAACTGACAAAATCGTTGTTGATTTTGGAAGCACGACAACTACGGGAATACATGTACTGGCAGTGGAAAACCTGTGTCGGTATTATGGTTTAGAGATGAGACCCGTTAAAGTGACAGAACCATTCCAAATGCTGGGTGAAGTGGAAGAAGATTTGCAGGAGATATTGGGCATTGATGTAATTGGGATTAGTCCTCAAAACAACATGTTCGGTTTTGCAAATGAAGATTGGAAAGAGTTTAGTACCTTCTGGGGGCAAACAGTTTTAGTGCCAGGTAAGTTTAACACTTCTTATGACAGCGATGGAAGTTTGCTAATCTATCCCGAGGGAAATACAGGGGTTCCTGCGAGCGGACGAATGCCTAAGGCCGGTTATTTTTTTGATGCTGTCATTCGTCAACAACCTATTGACGATACAGTACTAAGCCCCGAAGACAACCTTGAGGAATTCGGGCATATATCGGGAAGAGATCTCGTATATTGGGATCAACAAGTAACAAAGGCTCTGAAATCCGGGAAAGGAATAATTGCCAATTTTGGTGGGACAGCTGTGGGAGATATTGCATTGGTACCGGGTACAGGCTTAATTAATCCGAAGGGTATACGTGATGTGGCCGAATGGTATATGTCACTCATGATGCGGCGGGATTATGTGATGGAGGTTTTTGATAAGCAAACGGATATAGCCGTGAGCAACCTGAAGAAAATCTTTAATGTGGTGGGAAATACCGTAGATGCCGTTTTTATGTGCGGCGCTGATTTTGGCACCCAAAACTCCCAGTTTTGTTCCAAAGAGGACTTTGAAGAGGTGTATGCTCCCTTCTATCGGAAAATGAACGACTGGATACATGCCAATACAAAGTGGAAAACTTTCAAGCACTCTTGCGGGGCAGTGGAACCCTTAATCGAGAGCTTTATCGGGGCAGGATTTGACATATTGAATCCTATTCAGATCAACGCTGCAGGTATGGATTCCCGTATGCTAAAACAAAAATACGGCGACCGCCTTGTATTCTGGGGAGGAGGTGTTGATACTCAAAAAGTACTGGCCTTCGGAACTCCAGATGATGTAAAAAAACAGGTGCAGGAGCAGTGTGAAGTGTTGGGACAAAACGGGGGTTTTGTTTTCAACACCGTGCACAACATTCAGGCCAACGTGCCTGTGGAAAACCTTGTAACCATGATTGATACATTGAAACGGATTAATTCTTAGTACATACCTGGTGCGACATGATGAACAAAATGTTTTGTCGGTCACTACTGATTGAAAATGCAATAAAACTATGGAGAATAAAATTGCAGTCATTGATTTAGGTTACAGAAATTACCAGTATGAAAAAGAATTATTCAATCAAAATGGGTACGACTTGAAATTGTACAGTGGTAATCCAATAGACCGATTTGAAAAAGCACGTTTTGTGAGCGATGCTAAGGGGATACTTGTTCGTGGTACAGTGATTGACGCTGATTTTTTTAACCTCACACCAAACCTGAAAGCTCTTGTCCGATATGGAGTGGGTTATGATAATATTGATATTCAGGAAGCAACCCTGCGTAATATAAAAGTTGCAAATGTTCAGGGATATGCAAATCATGCAGTTTCAGACCATGCACTTGCTTTGCTCTATGCCTGTGTACGGTCATTATCTTTGGGCTCCCGGCAAATCCGTAATTTATTTTCTAAACCGCCAATGGATGATATTTTTGAATTACACGATAAAACAGCAGGTATAATCGGATTAGGAAGAATTGGAGGATGTTTTGCATCAAAAGTACGTTATCTGTTTAAAGAAGTTTTAGCATATGATCCTTACATTCCGGATAATAAGTTTAGTGAAGTCGGTGCAATAAAGACTGATCTGAAAACCCTGCTCGAAAAATGTCATGTCATTAGTCTTCATTGCAATCTTACGGAGGAGACAAACCACATTATTGATGAAGCAGCATTTATCCAAATGAAAAATCGGCCGGTATTGATCAATACTGCCAGAGGGCCGGTAATGAGCCAGGATGCATTGGTTGAAGCGTTGGACAATAATGTAATACATAGTGCCGGGATAGATGTATTTGAGGATGAACCACCTACCGAAAAACAAGAACCTTTATTTAATCATCCGCGTACAATTGTTACGGGGCATTATGCATGGTACTCAGACGCTTCAATACAGGCTCTTCAGCGTCGGGCTGCCGATAATCTGATCAAATTATTGACAGGGCAATATGTTGAAGATCAATTGAATGTAATTTAGTTAGCTACTGTTCACTGCATTTTCACCAATAAAACTATTTGAGACTTTCAAGATACTTTTTACTCAGCGGTATCTGATCAATGGCATTTTTTGCTTCATCTTCAATATAAAAAAACTTGATACCCTGTTTTATTGCTTCGCGAAGTAAGGCAGGAAATTCAACTGCTCCATTGCCGACTGGAACACTTGTTTCGTCAACAGCTCCTCCACTGAGGTTACCGGGAACATCCTTTCGCAAATCTTTAAGGTGCAAAAGTTCAAACCTACCGGGATATTTTTTCATATACCACAATGGATCAACGCCTGAATACTTTATCCAGAATGCATCAAGTTCGAAATAGACCAAATCAGCATTGGTGTTGGACATAATGTAGTCCTGGTAACAACTGCCGGAATCATAATACGCAAATTCATAACCGTGCGGATGATAGAAAAATTTTAATCCGGCTTTTTTCAGTTTTGCTCCAAAATCATTGAAATCTTTGCATGTTTTTTTTGCATCGTCCATATTGAATGAGTCGGTTTTGTGAGGAATCCAGCCTGTGCCTACATACCTGGCACCGAAAAGTTTAGCTTCTTTAATGATCCCGTCAATATCGGTCTGAAAACGGCTGTAATCAAATATCATGCTCGAACAGGTAAGACCATTTTTGCTTATTTCGGCTTTAAACGCTTTAGGTGTTAATCCATAATAGCCAGATACCTCCAGGTCCTTAAAACCCATTTGTTTCATAAGGGCAATTGTTTTAGGAACGTCTTTCTGCAGCTCAAAACGCATGCTGTATATTTCGAGGCCGAAAGGTTTATTAAAAGCTCCTTTTTTAGCTGTAACTATTTCGCCTGTCCCGTTCTGGAGCCAGATGTCGAGCCTGGGAGCATCACCATTGTAAGGTTTACCAAGAATATCCAGGTCACCATCGCCATCCAGGTCAGCCATTTCAGATTCATGTACATCAATTCCCTTCGAAACCACGATCTCCTCTGGAAAATTACCTTTTCCATCACCAAGTAAGATACGATTTATGGCATTGGTATTTCCCTCTAATGTCATCTCTGCATTCCAGAGGTCCAGGTTCCCGTCCCTGTCAAAATCACCAATTGAATTGGAATGCCCGTTGCTGACTTTTTCAATGATGGTTTTTGGTATCCATGTTTTATCTTTATATTCATAAAGGAATAACGGGGCCCAACCATCGCCAACTACAAGAACTATCTGAGGCCGCACTCCTTTTATAAACTGTCCGGCAACAGAACGGCTGAATGTGTATGAAGCATCAACCATATTATTTGAAAATTTGTCGTTCCTGATATACTTGAACCAATACCCTCCTCCCACAATATCCTGAATACCATCGCCATCAATATCAATTTTAACAAGACCTTCATGTTCATTTACACTTTTAAAATAGGGATATGTGCCGCGTTGCTGCATCTGGCCGTCGTCATAATATTTATAGACTGGTAAACATTTCCAGGTTGCAGGGTCTTTCGGGGTTTCAGGTATTCGGGCAAAAATCAGTTCGTGTTCTGACTGAGACCAGAAGACCAAATCAATTTTGCTGTCGCCATCAAAGTCGCCGGTTATCTGGTCGTGGTATTTACCTCCCCCTTTATAGATCAAATATTTTTCCCATGGAATATTGTGTTCGAAGTTCGGATAAGGATTTTCCCACCAATATACTTCTTTCGTTTTCCCTCCGTCACCACCGGCTATAATATCCAAATCGCCATCGCCATCAACATCGCAAGCTACAGTCCCGGCCTCGGGTGACATAGGATCAGCCTCCACGACATATTTGTCCCAGCCTTTATCGTTACGACGGTACCATACCATGCACGGTGCCTGCGTACGCTCCGTAATGCAAAAATCATTTATACCATCATTATCGAAATCGGCCACGGCAGATGAGGTTTGCTCTCCACCACCGTTAGGAGTTTCGATACCACCGGTTTTGCTTGAAATATGTACCCAATTAACGGGATTTTGCTGCGCCTGGGCATATCCAATCAAACCGAACAGGCACGTGGCAAGTAAAAGTTTATTTTTTTTCATCTTGTTAATTTCAATAAAGATAAAATAAAGCCGGCGATAAACCCATTACCTATAGATTGTTTTACGTCATAATAATAAAGTGCATATAAATCAAAGATTTATCCATTTTATAAAATTATTATTTGCTCAACCTTTGATTTAGCTAACTTGTAATAAAAAACATAACGTACTTCATGAAACATTCTTACAACTGGAAATTCCTGATAGGCATTTCGCTCATAACTGCCATGGGTGGACTTCTCTTTGGCTACGATTGGGTTGTAATTGGTGGGGCGAAACCCTTTTACGAGCCATTTTTTGGAATTACAGATAATGCTGTATTACAAGGCTGGGCAATGAGTTGTGCATTGATTGGCTGTATCGGGGGTGTCTTTCTCTCCGGTTGGCTGAGCGACCGCTTTGGCCGGAAAAAATTACTAATCCTTGCAGCAGGTTTATTTGTTCTGGCATCTCTTGGAACTGGATCATCCAATTCTTTCAGCGTATTTGTCCTCTTTCGCATTTTAGGCGGGATAGGAATTGGTCTGGCATCGAACCTTTCGCCTATGTATATTGCCGAGATTGCACCAGCCAATGTGCGTGGAGGTTTTGTATCTATCAACCAATTAACAATCGTGATAGGGATTCTCGCGGCACAACTTATAAACTGGCGAATAGCTCAACCTGTACCCGTCGAGGCAACAACATCTGACATCCTTATGTCATGGAACGGTCAAAGTGGCTGGAGATGGATGTTTTACGCGTGTGCCATCCCGGCCGGTTTATTCTTTGTATTGACGTGGTTTGTCCCCGAAAGTCCGCGCTGGATGGCCGGGGGAAAAGGTAATCATGAGAAGGTAAATTTAATTTTAACCAAAATTGGCGGGGCTGATTACGCAAAAGCCGAATTGGCTGAGATTGAAGCTACACTAAACACAAACTCAAATAAAGCCGATTTCAAATCTTTATTACAACCCGGCATTCGGAAAGTATTGATCATCGGTGTCGTGCTTGCTGTATTTCAACAATGGTGCGGAATTAATGTTATTTTTAATTATGCACAGGAAGTGTTCTCTGCAGCAGGTTACAGCGTATCAGACATTTTGTTTAATATCGTCATTACCGGGAGTGTTAACCTGATATTCACATTTATTGGTATGTTTGCTGTGGATAAGTTTGGGCGCAAAGCCCTGATGTTATTGGGTGCCGGAGGATTAGCAGGTATTTACGCTGTTTTGGGCGCCATGTACTTTTTTCATTTACAAGGATTACCACTATTGATTCTGGTGGTGATGGCCATAGCCTGTTACGCCATGTCGCTTGCCCCGGTTACCTGGGTAGTTCTTTCCGAAATATTTCCGAATCGTATAAGAGGCGCTGCTATGGCAGTCGCCACGTTTGCACTTTGGGCAGCATGTTTCATTCTCACGTACACTTTCCCTATCCTGAATAAAGCGCTGAATGCTTCGGGAACATTCTGGCTTTATGGGGTTATCTGTATTATCGGTTTTTTCTTCATTCTTAAAAAACTACCCGAAACAAAAGGTAAATCACTCGAAATGATTGAGCGTGAACTGACAAAACATGTTTAATCAGAATTTGAACATACCGGATGATTTATGAAACACGAAGTTAATGTTTGGGTACAGTTCGCGCAGCCGATTTAATCCCGGGTAGGGACGAATACGCTATATAATTTGTAGAAAATTTTCAAAGGAGTATTTAATTCATTAAGTTCATAAGTAGAATAATCAGAAAAAAATGTCTTCTATAAAACCTTCCCGCAGGTGGCAACCTGCATTCTATCCATTTAAAAAAGAGAAATTTGGCAGGCGTTTACTTGCAAAGACAGAGCTATTTATAAAAGGGCCGCTCTTCGGATGTCGTATGTGTGGCAATTGTTTGCTGCAGGAGACTGCATTCATCTGCCCCATGGAATGTCCTAAAGGGATGAGAAACGGACCTTGCGGTGGTATAACACCATCAAAGAATTGCTATATCGACGAAACCCGTAAATGTATATGGTATTGTATCTACGAACGGTCAAAAAAAACCGGCAGAGAGGAGAAATTACTCGAAATTCTGCCTCCGCTCGATTGGGAAAAGGTGGGAACAGAAACGTGGGGAGAAGTCTTAGGACAGATGCGAAAAATAGGTACTGCAAAATTTATCCGGGATATCCTCTCAAGAGATAAAGAAAAAAAATCAAAGGCATGGGATAGTGTTTTTTTAACGATCCGGCAACCTGAATGGTGGCATGGTGATTCTGAATATCATGCTCCAGCAGATCATGAACCTGTTTCTGAATTTGAAAAACGTCTGGGTAGTGGAGAGTTTGTAGTAGCAACTGAAGTAACGCCACCATTAAGTGCAAATTCGGATAACTTACGCAAAAACATAGAACTGGTGAAACCTTATGTGACAGCAATAAATTTCACCGATTCTTCCTCAGCGCGACCAAGAATGTCAAGTATTGCATGTTGTAAGGTGGCTAATGACCTTAATGTTGAGCCTGTATTGCAGATCGCGGCACGCGATACAACAAGAACCGGATTGCAGGCACTTGCTGTTGGTATAAACGTATCAGGAATATTTAATGTTCTGTGCATAAGCGGAGACAGCGCCCGAATAGGTCCTGAACCAACGGGCAGTATGAACATCCTTGATATCGATTCGGTTCAAATGTTATGGATATTGAGGAGAATGCGCGATGAAGGAGTTTATCTTGACGGTAGGAAAATGAAGAATCCACCCGGGATGTTCCTGGGCGCATCATCGTCCACGTTTATATTGGACCCCGTTTTGCAAGCAATAAGAGACCATAAAAAAGTGAATGCCGGGGCACAGTTTTTCCAGACAAATGTAGTCTTTGATGCTGACCTGCTTGATCCATGGCTGGAACAACTCGATAAACGGAATATTATCGACAAGGTATATATACTTATTGGTATTACTCCTCTGAAAAGCTTTAAAGTGGCTGAATACCTTCATACAAAGGTTCCGGGAGTCACCCTGCCAGATAAAATATTGAGCAGAATGGAAAAAGCAGGGGAAGGTGCTCCGGAGGAAGGAACCCAGATTGCTTTGGAATTGATTGAGTCAATTAAGAAAAAAAAGGGAGTAAATGGGATTCATATAATGTCTCTGGGATGGGAATCAATAGTTCGGAGAATTGTTACCGATTCGGGACTCTTACGTAGGTGAAATATATTTGCAGTAAGGTTTATACGCTTGGCTGACAAATAGTGGTTATAATGAAAAGTGCTCAATTTCGATTTAATTTACCAGACATGAATCTTAATGTTTCTCAGATTGAGAGTGTCTTAGGGTATAAGGAGGGAGAATCGCAGGAAACAATCTCGGATCTTATTACTGAAGTGTTGAAAGAATCTGAGGCGATCTGCAATATAAAGGCTGAATACAGGATTTTCCCGGACATTCAGTTTAATGATAATGAAAAAACGATTGAAATCAATCATCTGGTTTTTCAAATAAAGAAGATTGTTTACGGGCAGATTAAAAAATCAGATTCAATAGCCGTTTTCATTTGTACAGCAGGTGAAGGCATCGGGATCAGAAGCAGAAAAGCAATGAAGGAGGGTGATCTTTTAACAGGTTATATATATGACATTGTTGGCAGTGTAATAGTTGAGTCAGCAGCGGATTTGATGCAGAATGAACTTGAAAAAACAGTGATTTCTTCCGGAAAGAAAATAACTAACCGGTATAGCCCGGGATATTGCGACTGGGATGTAGCAGAGCAACATAAATTATTTAAGCTTGTTCCCGGCAATTCTTGTGGAATCAGATTAACCGAATCGGCACTTATGGATCCCATTAAATCTGTCAGCGGTATTATTGGTATAGGTGAAAATGTCAGGTTTAATCCTTATACATGTAAATTATGTAACATTAAGAGTTGTATATATCAGAATACAAGAGAAAAAATGAAACCAAAGACTAAGCTTTAGTCACCTGAAAATGAGAAAAATGATTATCTGACATTAAGTATTTTAAATTAAATAAATATGATTTTATAGACTAAACTAAAAACAAATAAAATGAAAAAGCTGATTCTTACCTGTTTAATGATTTTATCTGTTTGGGGTTTTGTGTCTGCCCAAAGCAAACTGGGGACGGAAACGGAAGAACAAAAAAAGGAACGGATGTCCTGGTGGACCCAGAATCGTTTCGGGATGTTTATTCATTGGGGAATTTATGCCTTACCTGCCCGTCATGAATGGGTTAAAAACCAGGAACGGATTACGAATGAAGATTACCAGAAATACTTCAACCATTTTGATCCTGATTTGTATAATCCGAAAGAATGGGCAAAAAAAGCAAAACAGGCAGGAATGAAATATGCTGTCATCACCACCAAGCATCACGACGGATTTTGCCTTTTCGACTCAAAATACACTGATTATAAAGCAACTAATACTCCTGCCGGAAGGGATCTTATAAAAGAATTTGTGGATGCCTTCCGTACTGAGGGACTGAAAGTTGGATTTTACTACTCCTTAATCGACTGGCATCATCCCGATTTCACGATCGACCAGAATCATCCTCAACGGCCCAATGACCCCAAAGAATACGACAAACTGAACAAGGGGCGCGACATGAATGTATATCGTGAATACCTGCATAACCAGGTGCGCGAACTTCTGACCAATTATGGCAAGATCGATATCATCTGGCTCGACTTTTCCTATCCGGGCGAAAATGGCAAAGGTGAGAAAGACTGGGATTCCAAAAAACTATTGGCGATGGTTCGGAAATTGCAGCCTGGCATTATTGTGAACGACCGTCTGAACCTCAGTGATTATGAAGATGGCTGGGATTTTATCACCCCTGAACAGTACAAAGTAACCAAATGGCCTGAAGTGAATGGACGGAAAGTACCATGGGAAACCTGCCAGACTTTCAGCGGATCATGGGGCTATTACCGAGATGAATATACCTGGAAAGACACCAAACAGCTTCTGGTGCTCCTGATCGAATCGGTCAGCAAAGGCGGAAACCTGTTGTTAAATGTTGGCCCGACGGCGCGTGGCGATTTCGACTGGCGGGCGGATCGGTCACTTGCCTCAATTGGGCAATGGATGTCACACAACAGCCGCTCCATCTATGGCTGTACGCAGGCTCCTGAAGAATTTGAGGTTCCGGAACACAGCATTCTGACCTATAATCCCGAAACAAACAGACTTTATATTCATCTGGTCGATTATCCGCTACAGAATTTCAGGCTGCCCAATTACAAAGGCAAGATCAAATATGCCCAGTTCCTGCACGACGGATCTGAAGTCAAAATTACGGAACGCTACGGGCATGGGACAAAAGAAGCAGAAAACGAAAATGATATCAACCTGAGTCTGCCTGTCACCAAACCCAATTATGAAATTCCTGTGATTGAATTGTTCCTGAAATAAATACAATTAACACTAGAAAAGAATCATCCTCTTTTTTATCTTAAATGCATTGATCAGCTGTCCCTTGGCAGGTGCTTCAGATGAGGTCTGACAATTATTCGTTGTTTTTTGTTATAAGTTTAGCTCCCGAGAACGCATACCTTGATACTACCACATAGCAGAGCAAAGGTAAAATCATGGCCAAGGCCATGCTTGAGGTCTTATCAGCAATAATACCCATCAACGGAGTAAACACGGCTCCCCCGATAATGGCCATCACCATTAGCGAACCTCCCAACTTGGTGTTTTCACCCAATCCTTTAATTCCAAGAGCAAAAATAGTAGGGAACATAAGCGACATGAAAAAGCTTGTAAGGAAAATAGACCATACACCGGCCCAACCGGGTATTATTACAGCAATTGATACCAGTACTATATTTGCGATTCCATAAAAGCCCATCAGTTTTGAAGGCTTGAGAAATTTCATCAGCCAGGTAGCAGAAAAACGACCGATGGCAAACATGACCAGCGTACCTGTCAGCAAATATCCGGCAAGCTTTTCATGCTCGCCTGTGTAATCCTGAATATATTGTATAAAGAAACTCCATGTTCCTACCTGGGCTCCAACGTAACAAAACTGCGCAAAGACACCTTTATAGAAGTGGGGATAGTTGAATAGATTTTTTATGCTCCCTTTATTATTTTTAGCTAAAATATCATCGGGATGAGGATCCGGAAATTTGGATGCCATCATCAGCAATCCCCACAAAAAGACCACGCAGGCTAACACCAGGTATGGGGCTATAACCCGCATAGTTTCACTGTGCAGATAAGCTTCATATTCACCAGCCGCTTTCATGGCAGCAATTTTTTCTTCACTATGTTCAATGCCCGAAAAAATAAAGACAGTACCTATTCCCACACCTAATATGGCGCCCAACGGATTAAACGCCTGGGAGAAGTTCAAGCGTCTTTCAGAGGTATCGGCAGTGCCAAGTCCTGCAATAAAGGGATTGGCCCCGGTTTCAAGGAAAGAAAGTCCGGAGGCAATCACAAATAACGCCAGTAAAAACATACCATATTTCCCTATTATCGCAGCGGGCCAGAATAACAGCGTCCCCAAACTGAAAAACATGAGACCTGTCACCAATCCGGTTTTATACCCAAATCTTCTCATGATCATACCTGCCGGAATGGCCATTATAAAATATCCCATATAAAAAGCGGATTGAATTAAACCGGCCTGCAGACGATTCAATTCAAATGATTTCATGAATTGTTTAATGAGAATATCATTCATGTTACCGGGAATTCCCCAGAACATAAAAAGTGCAGTAACCAGGATAAAAGGAAACAGATTCTCTTTTTTGATAAGTGTGGTAATTTCTGACATAGTGCGTAATTAACTCAAGTTGGTAGCTATTATAAATTATGAATTATTAAAGTACTGTGAGCAATAAAATATGTTGATGAATAAAGCGGTTATTTATATAATGCGCCATAGTTTTGACATGCCCTGTAATCTGATCCTTCGATATCCATACCGTGAGCGCTCCAGGCGCTTGGTCTAAAGATATCTTTTTCATCCACGTTATGCAGACTAACAGGGATTCTAAGCATGGAGGCCAGCGTAATCAGGTCAGCCCCGATATGTCCAAAGCTGAATGCGCCATGATTGGCTCCCCAGTTATTCATCACCGAGTACACATCATTGAAGGCGCCTTTTCCTGTAAGACGAGGAACGAACCAGGTTGTTGGCCAGGTTTTATCAGTACGATCATCCAGCATTTTGTGAACTTCAGCAGGTATTTCAGCTGTCCATCCTTCGGCAATTTGAATAACAGGACCAAGGCCTTTAATAATATTGATACGTGACATGGTTACAGGCATTCCGCCCCTGGTGAGGAACTTGGACGAATATCCGCCACCACGGAAATAGCCTTGTGCTGCCGGATACCAGGTAGTGGCACCGAGACATTTTTTTACATCCTGTTCGGAAATTTCCCAATAAGGTTTCATGGCAGGTTTGCCATCTTTTGTCATTTGGCCACATCCGTCAAGTGAAGCGGAGCCTGAATTGATAAGATGAATAATGCCATTCTCAGCTACACCGCTGAGCTTTTTGCCGGTTACCCTTTCAACTGCATCGGGGCTCCAATAGGTCCGAACATCGGCAAATACCTGCGGAGTGTTAGAAAGCAGATGCCCGAATAACATTGCAACGCCATTCAGACTGTCGTTTTCAGTAGCCAATATAAATGCTTCACGTACGCCATTCCAGTCGAACGATGAATTCAAAATAGCTTCGGGGAAGTCGCCATTAGGCAAGTGATCGGTCCATTGACGCTGGCCCTGAAATCCGGCAGCTATGGCATTATGTCCCAGCGCTTCTTCGCCGAATCCCATCTTGTCCAGTACGGCATTTCCAATCATCAGATCACGGATGATCAGGGTCATTTTAACAACATATTCCCAATTTTCATCCAAACGGGCACGGCTCAATTGTTTGGATTTTTCATTAAAATCGGTTCCTTCTTTGCAATTAGCTTTAGTCCAGACCATAGCCCTTGCGAATTCTTCCTTGTCATAAATGCCTTCCTCTGCTCTGCGAATAATTTCGCTCATATCTACGGATTCGTTACGCATACCCAAATAAGCCTGGAAGAAATTGGCATCCACGATCGATCCGGCAATACCCATAGATACTGAGCCAACAGAAAGATAGGACTTTCCGCGCATAGTAGACACAGCAAGGCCTGCCTTGGTAAACCTCAGCAATTTCTCTTTTACGTCGTCAGGTATCTTTGTGTCCGTAGAATCCTGAACATCACGTCCATAAATACCGAATGCCGGTAAGCCTTTCTGGTTAAATCCTGCCAGTGCTGCAGCAAGGTATACTGCACCCGGACGTTCCGTGCCGTTGAAACCCCAGATGGCTTTGGGTATATAAGGATTCATGTCGATGGTTTCACTTCCATAGCACCAGCAGGGAGTAGCTGTAATGGATACTCCAACGCCTTCACGTTCGAATTTCTCGGCACACATGGCAGCTTCGGCCACGCGACCAATACAACTATCAGCAATCACACATTCCACATGACTTCCATCGGCATGACGAAGCTGACCTGAGATAAGTTCAGCAACCCTTTTGGCCATTCCCATAGTTTGATCTTCAAGGGATTCGCGAACACCTCCACGGCGTCCGTCAATAGTAGGACGTATTCCCACTTTTGGCAAAGAACCTTTTAATTTATTCATAATATTTGTAGTTAATGTTTATAATATTTTAAATCAAAATTTTGGCACTTTAAAATTTTTCAGCAGAGGTTATTTAGTATGAGATATATAAAGCTTATATAAGTCATTATATTGAACGCTATTAATTCCCGGATCAAATATATCGAAGTGTGTTGCCATGCTCTCCATAGCTTCTTGAATGTTCTTATACACGCCAGCTGAAGTAAATGCAACCAGAGCTGCACCCAGGGCTGTTGTTTCCTTCATATCAATGCTTTTTACGGGAATGCCCAAAACATCTGCCCGAATCTGGTTCCAGAGCTTATTCTTTGACCCACCCCCAACACAAAGAATATCTTTTACTGAAAATTTTCCCGCTAATTGTAATTTTTCGAGGCCATAACGTGTATAATATGCTAATGCTTCCAGGGCAGCTCTGTAAAAATGTGCCCGGGTCACGCTATGGGTTAGTCCCCGGATAATTCCTCTATCTCCCATAAAACCGCCGGGGAAAAGTTCTGGTAACATGGATACTCCGTCACTTCCTGCCTGAATTGCTAATGCTTCGCAGATCATGGTTGAATATAATTGGTTGCTTTGTTCAATTCCGGGATAAAACAGTCGGCTGATCCATTCAAGAACACCTGAAGCAACCCATTGTATTCCAATGTCAACCAATCCGGCTTCCGCATCAAGTTCAATGGTTACTTCGGAATTATACGGGGGCATATCCAGTGTTGCAGAATAGGTCCTTGCCATCAGAATCTCCCAGGTTCCTGAACTGAGAACCGGTTGATTAATTCCTGCGCCTGACCCCAGCACGGCATACTGGGTATCATGCCCTGTTGTAACCACCAATGTCCCCGGTCGGATGCCTAATGTCTCCGATGCCTCCGAAGTTGTTTTCCCAATGATGGTACCCGGTTCTGTCAGATTTGGGAAAATTTCGTTATCTAACCCAATTGCGCTTAACAAGCTCTTGGAGAATTGACGGGTTCTCAGGTCAGTTAGCATGGTGGTTCCGGCCATAGTGGTGTCGGTCACAAATTCTCCTGTTATTTTATGTAAAATAATTGAAGGGAGCAGCACATAATAATCCATTTCAGTCAATACTTCCGGATGATTTTCCTTTAACCAGATCAGTTTATTAATTGTATTAAAATGGTATGATTTCAATCCTGTAATCCGATATAGCATCTTCGGATCAACATAGGTATCAATAACCTTTTCTATCTTTTCTGTACGTTTACATTGCCATGATATTACCGGGTAACATATTGTTCCGTCCTTTTTCATGGCGGCGCCGTCAACACCAAAAGTTGTGACTGTAAGTGCTGTGATTTCAATATTTCCGCCAGGTTCACATGCCTTTTTACTGCAAATGGCGAGCTTTCTCCAAATGGCATCAATGTCCCATATAAGACCACCCGGGTAATACGGATCGGGGATGGTTTGGTTAGGCATTGACTGTGAGGTAAGTATTTGACCGGTGGTGTCCACCAAACATGCCTTTACATTAGTGGCTCCACAATCCAATACCAATACGGCTTTTTTCATGGGATTGTGTTTAAATAATGTTGTTAAGGTTAGGATATTTTTATTCAAATTTCATGATTATTAACGGATTATTGTCTGTATAATTTTATCATATTTGTGTATGAAATAAACATAAACATGAAAAATGGAATAGCTGACAATTTTAAAGAGGATCCTTCAGATATTAAACAGTCCTTTGCAGATATTAATATTCAGCTGCACTGCTGCCGGTATTGGATGCTGTCTGAGTGGGAATGCACCAATATGGCATTCCCATTCTGGCGTCTGTATCATAATAGTATATCGGGAGCTTCGGTTTATTATAAGGATATTTGCACAAACCTGATTACAGACAAGATTATTATTATTCCTCCTAATACTTCATTTTCAACAAGTTTAGCTTGCAGACCTGAGGATTCGGCAAAAGAACGTATTGCTGGTAAAAGGATTAGCAGCCTGGCTGAAATTGAAGAACTTGCCGATAAACACATGGTTGATCACTTGTTCATCCATTTTAACCTTGGACTATCGTATGATTCTATCCATCCCGGGGTATATGAATTCCCCGTTACAGGTTTTACATCATCCATGTTGCAGGAGATAAAAAATAATAGTATTAATAATTCCGTGAATTACAACTTTCATGCAGGGTTACCGGTTCAAATACTTATACTGTATTTGTTGAAACAGATTCCGGATGATAAGTGGAAATCGCGTAATATGGATAAAAGAGTGATAAAAGCGTATGATTTCATTGAAAATAATATAAATCAAAAGCTCAGCAACAAGGCACTTGCTGAAAAAGCAAATATGGCGGTCAATTCTTTTGCCCGTTTATTTAAAGAAAACGCCGGTGTAACAATCCAACAGTATGCTCAGAAAAAAAAGATTGATAAATCACTTGTGCTTTTGCATCACTCCAATAAAAGCATTGATGAAATCGCAAATGAGTGTGGATTTATTGACAGGCATCATTTTTCAAAAGTGTTTAAACAGGTAATGAAAATGCCGCCTGTTTTTTACAGGCAGCGGCTTACATTTTAAGCGTATGATAATCCCGGATGATGGTTTTTTCATATACAAATTCCTGCACTTATAAGTTTTCAACACAATCTGCATGAGTAAAAATAGATGTGCTTATACTACTCTATAGAAAGATTCTCAGTTGTAACAAAACATAACATACATCAAAGCAGAAAAAGCAATTCTTCCAAACATTGTTTGAATTGTTCAGGAAAGTTGTTAAATTGCAACATGTAATTACAGGATGACAACTATGAAATTACATTTACTTTAAATAAATGCAGTCCTTAATCAGATGAAAATTAAATTATCTTTAATCCTTTTATTTGCTTTACTGCTTTTGTGTCAATGTAATGCAGACAGAAAAAAGGGAATAATAATGACTGTAAATGGTCCTGTTTCCACAGATAAGATGGGAATATGCCTGACTCACGAGCATATTCTCGTTGATTTCATAGGTGCAGACAACATCAGTGATTCAAGTTATGACAGATCGGCTGTAATCCACAAGGCGTTACCTTATCTTAAACAAGCTAAGGAACTTGGTTGCCGGACATTTGTCGAATGCACACCTGCATATCTGGGAAGAGATCCTCTTATTCTCAAAAGTTTTTCAGATTCAACCGGTCTTAATATCATCACAAATACCGGGTATTATGGGGCAAATAATAATAAATTTATCCCTGCTTTTGCTTTTAATGAATCTGCTGAACAACTTGCACAAATATGGATCAGCGAATGGGAGCAGGGCATTGGCGATACCAGGATAAAACCTGGATTTATTAAGATAGGTGTTAATAGTGATTCATTATCCGAATTTCATAAGAAACTCATAACTGCAGCTGCCTTAACACATCTTAAAACAGGATTAACTATTGCCTCACATACAGGCCCTGCTGTTCCGGCATTTGAACAACTTGAGATACTTGAAAAGGAAGGAGTGGTTTTTGACGCTTTTATCTGGGTTCATGCTCAGGCCGAAAAGGATCTTTTCAGGCTCGTTGAAGCTGCCGGTAAAGGAGCATGGATCAGTCTGGACGGCCTGAATGATAATAATGTGGAGGAGTTTCTTTCAATAATAAAAACCTTGAGAGAGAAAAAATTATTACATAAAGTCCTGTTGTCTCATGATGCCGGCTGGTATGACCCGGAAAAAGAGAATGGCGGTGAATTTCGAGGTTATACAACTTTATTTGAAAAGCTGATTCCTGCTTTTCGGAAAGAGCAATTCTCCGAAAAGGAGATAGAACAACTTTTAGTCATAAATCCCGCCAGAGCATTTGAAATTAAAGTCCGAAGGAGACTTTAACAATTACCTATATGTTTGATATACAAATAGTAGTATGTAGAATATGGAACAGACAATTTATGAAATACCATCGGAATTTATCAGGAAGGAAAAACTTGCCGGAATTAAATTCACAATCGGTACAATTATTTAAAAGAATTGTATTTTTTTTATTTGACATTAAATTATTATCGAAATGAGAGATCCTTCCATGGAGCAAACGGGTATCCCTTTGCAGACAACACACGCCATTTCCGGTGAAATAAGTATTAGTCCCAGTGAGCGTAAGGTATTACGTGAACTGGCAAAACGGGTGGCTGAGTTGGCGGCCAGACCTTGCGAAGAAGAAAAGAAGAAGTTGTGGATTATGCATAACGATCTGCAACCGGTAAGGCCTTTGGTTTTTTGCGACCCCGAAATGGGATGGAACGAGATCATAGGACAGAATCAGATACTTTGCAAAAAGCCATTGCTCAGGGTATGGGAAATGATTCTCCGGAAGGAAATTTACTGGGCTACTCAACTGCAGGATGATCGTATAATCGAACCATTTTTCAATGTCCCACATGACTATGTGGATATTGGCTGGGGATTGAAAGAGAAAGTGCACCAGCAAAATGACAGAGGGTCTTACGTGTGGGATGCGCCACTTACAAATTATGATGAGGATTTTAAAAAGCTTCGTTTTCAGAGAATTGAGGTGGATTTTGAAACAACAAAACGGATTGTTGATTTGACCAACGATATTCTGGGAGATATACTTACCGTGAGGTTACGTGGTGTCTGGTGGTGGACGCTTGGTATGACATGGAGTTACATCCTACTTCGCGGTCTTGAAAACCTGATGCTTGACATGATGGTAAACCCGGATGGAGTGCATAAGCTTATGTCATTTCTGCGGGACGGGACGATGCAATTTATAGATTTCCTTGAAAATAACGGGCTGCTGGCGCTAAACACCGGGGGCGCTTACGTGGGTTCGGGCGGGTTCGGCTGGACAAATCAACTGCCTCAGGCCGGTTTTAACCCTGATAAAGTACGTCCCTGCGATATGTGGGGTTTTGCTGAAAGCCAGGAAACTGTTGGGGTTTCGCCCGAAATGTTCGAAGAGTTTATATTCCCATACCAGTTACCTATCCTGGAGCGCTTTGGCTTAAACTGTTATGGTTGTTGCGAACCTTTGGATCTTCGCTGGCATGTGGTAAAAAAAGTACCGCGATTAAGACGTGTATCTGTTTCACCCTGGTCTGACCGTGCGTTGATGGCTGAATACCTGCAAGACAAGTATGTATTGAGCATGAAACCAAGTCCTACTCCCCTTGCAATGTCAACAATTGACGAAAATGCCATACGGGCAGGACTACGCAGAGATATTAAAGCTACCCGTGGCTGCCATGTAGAGATAATTATGAAAGACAATCACACGTTGGGCAATAATCCAAATAATGCCGTGCGCTGGTGCAGGATTGCAAAAGAAGAGGCGGAAAGATAGTTATTAAAGAGTTTGAGACACACCGGTGGTTTTCCTGATTGAAAGGAAGAATAACGAAATAAGGTTTTTATGAACCCAAAAGGAGCACTTTCAAATGACAAGCCGGCAATGATCAGTAATAGAAAGTCAACAATTTTTAAACTCATTGCTATTGTACTTCCTTTTGTATTATTGGTATTTTTTGAGATTCTTCTTCGGTTCATTGGCTATGGGAATGATTATCGGATTTTCCTGGAGGATAAAAGCGGGAGCTTTCTTTACCTGAACCCTGTCATAGGGAAAAAGTACTTTACCATTGAGAAGAATGCTACAATGGGTAGTATAGACCCCTTCAAAAAAAGTAAAGACAAATACACCTACCGGATATTTGTGATGGGAGAATCAACCAGTGCCGGCTTTCCTTACATGTACAACGGAACCTTTCCGCGAACGTTAAAATACAGGCTCCAGACGACTTTTCCCGATTTAAATATAGAGGTGATAAACCTGTCTCTGACTGCTGTTAACAGTTATACCTTACTCGATTTTACAAATGAGGTAATAAAACAAAAACCTGACGCAGTTTTAATGTATGTTGGCCATAATGAATATCATGGCGCCCTTGGAGTAGCTTCAACCTCCGGCATGGGAGCTAACCGCTTTCTGGTGAGAATGCTTTTGTTTTGCAAAAAAGCAAGATTGGTGCAATTGGCACTTAATATGACCAGCGCACTAAAAAAACATGATACAGCAGTGACTGACCCAAGCAAAAGCTTAATGGAGCGGATGGCTTTAGGGCAAAAAATACCATTCAAATCAAAGCTTTACTATAAAGGAATTCATCAGTTTGAAAAAAACTTAAACGATATATTGCAAAACTTCAATAATAATAATATACCTGTTTATATTGGCAATCTGGTTTCAAACGAAAAGGATCAGAAACCTTTTATAAGCTTGCTGATTGACACGACGCACATGCCTGAATGGGAAAATTACTATGAAAAAGGTCTGAAAGCATACACTTCAAATGATATGGAAGAGGCTTTCACAAGCTTTACTGTTGCCAACCAAATTGATAGTACTTCAGCGTTATGCAATTATTTTATTGGGAGCATTGAATATAGCTATGGGGAGTATTTAAAAGCCTCCATGTATTACTCAAATGCTAAAGAACTGGATAATCTGAGGTACAGGGCACCCGGGGTATTTAATGCAATCATCATGAAAAGTGCTAATCGATACAGAAATGTTACATTGGTTGACATTAAAGATGAATTTGAAATACATTCTCCGCACGGGATTTTGGGTAATGAATTATTTCTCGAACATGTTCATCCAAACTTAGAGGGATATTTTTTGATGGCGAGCGCTTTCTATAATGCCATGAAAAACAAACATGCAATTTCTGATGATTGGAGCAATGAAATTCCTGATACTCTGATAAAATCGGAACTGCCTGTTACTTTGTTTGATAGTATCTATGGCCACCTCTCAATACTTTCATTAAAAGAACACTGGCCCTTTAACGAACCGATACCCCAAGAATATTTTACTGCTTCAAAATCTTTTGAAGAAGCTATTGCACGTAAAGTTGCAATAAAGCAACTTTCATGGGATAGTGCAATGACAAAGCTATATACCTTTTATACTGAGAAAAAAGATTATAAGAATGCACTAAAAATTGCAGAAGGTTTGGTTTTGTGCAATACTTACGATAGCAAATATATTAAACAGACACTAAACCTGACATACAGTATGAACGACCACGTCCGTACCCTGTTTTATTTGAAAAACCTTTGGCGATATAAGCAAACCATGGATTTAGCCCAAAACATTTTTGTTGTAAGTTTAAAGGCTGACAAACCTGAAGAATCCTTACCTTTCATCGATTATGCTATTGCTAACAATACTACTGACCACGATTTTTATCCACTAAAAGGACTTATTGAGGAAATTACATCGCTGAAAAAAGAATTGAACAATAACAAAGATGATATAGAATTGCTTTGCAAAATAAGCAACGACTATTATTTGGCGGGTTGTTCATCCATGGCTAATAAATATTTCCAAATGGCGTATCAGTTAGACAAAAATAACCGATCAATAAAAGAGTTGCAAGAAATAATCAATTCTGAGGAAACCGGTTTATGATAAGTTCCTATAGCTTTTACTAAGATATAACGGAAATAACCAGGCATGATTGTACTTGAACCAACATTGGAAAGAAAGTTCTTACTTATAAAATTATGACCAGGCGTTTAAATATCACAAAAAAGCAAATAGCGGAAACTGGTGTCGTATTTGCAATTATTTTAATATTAGCTGGCTTGTATATTGGCGTGAGAGAGTTTTTCTTTGGTGCTGCTGCTCTGCTCCTGGTTACCCTGGTTATACCTTCAGCCCTTACGCCACTTGCTTTTTTATGGTTCGGCATTTCAAAAGTTCTGGGATGGTCTACATCGAAGTTGCTTCTTGGCATTGTTTTTTATTTTCTGGTGACCCCTGTAGGATTGTTCAGAAGGCTTTCAGGTAAAGATCGTTTGCAATTGGGTCAGTTCAAGAAAGATATAACATCAGCTTTTACCAAACGGAACCATACTTTTATCTCCAGCGATTTAAAAGCAGCATATTAATTATGAAGCGAGAAATTTTTGTCAGATGGGGAATAAGCATTGTTTAACTATCATTTAACCACCTTCCAATTTTTAATAAGTTTTATAAATAAAAAAAACCGTATGGAATTTTTTAAAGAACTGTGGGGATTTTTGAAAGCCAGGAAAAAATACTGGCTGATACCCCTGATCGTGATTTTACTTCTGCTGGGCATATTGATCATCATTTCAGGGGGTTCAGCTTTAGCGCCGTTTATTTATACCATATTTTAAGCGAGAATGGCTGAAGTGATTCTTGGCATATCAGCATATTATCATGACAGCGCCGCGGCTTTGGTGGTAGATGGTAAAATTATTGCTGCAGCTCAGGAGGAGCGTTTTACCCGTATCAAACATGATGCCTCATTTCCCCGGCATGCAGTAAAATATGTGCTTGATGAGGCCGGGATTCCTTTTGAGAGACTTTCACTTATTATGTTTTATGAGAAACCGTTTATAAAATTTGAACGGTTGCTCGAGACATATCATGCATTTGCTCCAAATGGAATTAAGAGTTTTATCACGGCCCTTCCTGTCTGGATTAAGGAAAAACTGTTCATGAGAAAAATGTTGAAAGATGAACTTACAAAACTTGGAAAATTACTGTGTCCCATTCAGTTTACCGAGCACCATCTTTCGCATGCAGCAAGTGCTTTTTTCCCTTCACCTTTTAATGAAGCTGCGATACTTACTATCGATGGTGTAGGAGAATGGGCCACAACGACCATTGGGAGGGGCGTTGGGAACGGTATTGAAATCTTAGAAGAGCTTCATTTCCCTCATTCCATAGGTCTCTTATATTCGGCATTTACTTATTATTCAGGATTTGGTGTCAATAGCGGTGAGTATAAACTCATGGGGCTCGCGCCTTACGGTAATCCTCAGGATTTGCAAACACTTTCATTTATTAAAAAGATTAAGGGACAACTAGTTGACATAAGACCTGATGGCTCCATTCTCCTTAATATGAAATATTTCGACTTTGCAACAGGCTTGCGCATGACTAATAACCGGCGATGGGGAAAATTGTTTGGCATAGAACGGCGCACTCCCGAAAGCGAGATCAGGCAGGATTATATGAACCTGGCATATGCGATTCAGCATGTTACGGAAGAAATAATGTTGAAACTCGCTGCCACTGCAAAACGAATAACAGGTAGCAAATATCTCACTATTGCCGGTGGTGTGGCATTAAATTGTGTTGCAAACAGTAAAATTCTGCAAAGCGATCTTTTCGAAAATGTTTGGGTACAACCCGCTGCAGGTGACGCAGGCGGTGCCATTGGGGCGGCCTTAGCGGGTTGGCATATTACCATGAAAAAGGAACGGATATTTTACCTGCCTGATAGCATGGATGGTTCATTTTTAGGTCCTGAATTTTCAGAAAAAGAGATCAGACAAGCAATGAACCGTTATGAGACAGTTTACGAGTATTTTACTAATTTTGACACACTGGCTGTAAGAGTTGCAACCCTTCTCAACGATGGAAAAGTTATAGGATGGTTTCAAGGCAGAATGGAATTTGGACCGCGTGCGTTAGGTAATCGCAGCATACTTGCCGATGCCCGAAATCCCGAAATGCAAAAGCATTTGAATCTTAAAATTAAGTTCAGGGAAGGATTCCGGCCATTCGCCCCTTCGGTGTTGGAAGAAGATGTTGATCAATATTTCAATTGTTCCACACCCTCCCCTTACATGCTTTTTGTGTGTGACGTAAAAGATTCGCTGAAAATCGCTTTGCCACCTGATTACGCTACTTTACCGATGATGCAGCGCCTTTACTTTAATCGCTCATCGCTCCCCGCTGTTACACATATCGACTTCTCCTCGAGGGTTCAAACGGTAAATCGACTTACCAATCCGCGTTTTCACCGTTTAATAAGAGCTTTTAAAGAACTTACCGGTTGTCCGATAGTTGTAAATACCAGCTTTAACGTTCGGGGCGAACCTATAGTATCTACCCCGGATGATGCATACCGTTGTTTTATGACAACAGGAATCGACTTCTTAGTTATGGGAAATTTTCTGTTCGACAAACAGTTACAACCGGAACATCTGAAAACCGCTTTCCCCAAAACTTTTTTGAAAGATTAATAGTGCAAGCCAAATATTTTTTACAATAATATTTGTGCCAATCAAAATAGTTTTTAAATTGCATCATGTAATTACAGGATTACATCTATTAATACTTATGATATGTAAAAGAGAAGCGAAATGTATCAGAAAGCAATAAAACCAACTATGTATTTTATTGGTGTGACTACTTCTAAATCATCAATAATGAAGGTGTTTCCCGCATGGGCGGAATACCTTGGTCTGGGGACTTGCGAGATAAAAGGAATTGATTTTATGCTTCATGACGAACCTCAAAAGTACAGGGATGCGGTAGAGTTTATAAAAAATGAACCGTTTTCACTGGGAGCGTTGGTGACAACACATAAAATCGACTTGCTTAAAGCCTGCAGGGATCAATTTGATGTGTTGGATGAATATGCAGGTTTAATGGGTGAAATCAGCAGTATTTCTAAAAGAGATGGGAAATTATATGGTCATGCCAAAGATCCCATATCAAGCGGACTGTCCCTGAAAGCATTTATTCCTGAAAATCACTGGGAAAAAACAGGTGCTGAAGTCTTTATTTTGGGTGCAGGAGGGTCGGCAATCGCTATTTCATGGTACCTGATGAAGAAAGAGCATGGTGAAAATCGTCCGTCAAAAATAATTGTTGCAAACAGAAGCATCCCCCGGCTTGAAGAGGTTAAAACTATTCATGCCCAGCTTAATACTGCAGTTTATGTGGAGTATATTCATGCCCCGTCGCCGGACATTAGCGATAATATAATGAATCGTTTAAAACCCGGTTCACTTGTAATTAATGCCACCGGCATGGGGAAAGATGCACCCGGTTCTCCTCTTAGTTATAATGCAAAATTTCCGGAAAATGGCCTGGCATGGGATTTCAATTACAGGGGAGATTTGGTTTTTCTTGAACAGGCGAGGAAACAGCAAATAGAGAAAAACCTTACCATTGAAGATGGCTGGGTATATTTTATTCATGGCTGGACCAGTGTAATTTCTGAGGTTTTTCATATAGAAATCCCAACCAGTGGTATGAAATTCGATAAATTATCGGAAATAGCTTCAGAGCAAAAGAATAATTACCGTATGTAGCAAACCAGAAAAACTGATAGCCAATGATGACTAAAAATATAACCACCTTTATTAATCCTTTCAGCCTTGGAATAGACCTTGAAACTGGAAATATGCCGCAGGCGACCAATCATCTGGTAAGACGGGCATCCGACATGAAAGGATACTATATGAATGAAGATGCATTGCAGGAACTGATAAACAGGGATGCCAATCCTATACACTATGAGGTATTTGAATTTCCAGTACCTGAGGAATACGGTCATCTGATGTATTGTATCAGCAAACTCCATCCGGGTAAAATAGGAGAGGAGTACTTTTTTACCAAAGGACATTATCATAAAGTTGAACAAACTGCCGAAATATACTTATGCCTGAAGGGCGAAGGATATATGCTGATGAAGACAAATGAAGGCAAGTGCGAAGCTGTTCGTATGGAGCGGGGTCAGATGGTATATGTTCCACCGTATTGGGCTCATCGTTCGGTAAATACGGGGGTTATACCGCTTATTTCGTTTTGCGTTTATCCGGCAGAGGCTGGACACAATTACGGCGATATACTTGAGCAGGGATTTCCCAGACGTATTGTTGAAATAGAAAACACAGTCCGGATTATATGATAAAACAATGAAAAAAATCCTTGTCACACCCCGTTCCATTACCAAAGACGGACATCCTGCATTGAACCGGCTACGAAACGCAGGGTATGAGATTGTGTTCTGTTCGCCGGGGAAACAACCTTCAGAAGAGGAGCTCATCAATATACTACCTGGGTGTTGCGGGTATCTTGCGGGAGTTGAAAAGATATCTGCCAATGTATTAAGCGCTGCAAACGGACTCGAAGTAATAAGTAGAAACGGGGTGGGGACTGATAATATTGACTTGAAAGCTGCCCAAAACCTGAACATTCGAATTTGTAAAACTGAAGGAGCAAACGCCCGGGGTGCGGCTGAGTTGACCATGTCTCTTATTTTTGCTATTACCAGGTCGATCCCTTTTAGCGACGGAAAGTTGAAGGAGGGTCAATGGGAACGAAGACTGGGGATTGAGATTAAAGGAAAAACACTTGGGCTCATCGGCTGCGGCCGGATTGGAAAAGAAGTAGCCTGTATGGCGCTCGGTATGGGGATGTATGTAATCGCTTTTGATCTTTTTACGAACGATAATTTTACGCTCTCTGAAAATTTTCAGTATGCAGGCATGAAAGAGTTATTGGCAAAGTCGGACATAATCAGCTTGCATATTCCTGCCCCTGAAGATGGAGCACCCCTGGTCGACAAATCTTTTATTTGGGGTATGAAGAAAGGGGCTTATATTATTAACACTGCAAGAGGTGAATTAATAAATGACGAGGCAATGATTGAAGCATTAGATAGTGGGATCATAAGCGGATTAGCTACGGATGTGTTTCGAAATGAACCACCTGTAGATACCAGAATAGTGAAGCACAACAAAGTTATTGCTACTCCTCATATTGGCGGATTCACCAGGGAAAGCGTTGACAGGGCAGTGGATGGCGCTGTAGATAATTTGTTGATATATTTAAAGTAACGAATCAATAACTACTCACTTTATGAAAGAAGAAATTTATCAAATTTTCGAAAAATTGCGGATTGTCCCTGTTATAGCAATAGAGGATGCAGACGCTGCATTACCTTTAGCAGATGCTTTATTCGAAGGGGGGTTGCCTGTTGCAGAGATTACCTTCCGCACCGTGGCTGCATCAGCAGTAATATCAAAAATTGCAAAAGAACGACCGGACATGCTAATTGGGGCCGGTACCATTTTAACGATCGATAATTTGAAAAAAGCGATTGATTGCGGCGCAATGTTTGGTGTCGCTCCCGGTTTTAACTACAGGATAGTTGAAGAAGCCCTTAAATTGAATTTTCCCTTTTCGCCGGGAATAATGACTCCTACAGATATTGAAGGAGCGCTCGGTTATGGAATTAAAATTTTAAAGTTTTTCCCCGCCGAAGCTGCAGGAGGTACGAAAATGCTGAAAAGCCTGGCCGCACCTTACGCCCATCTTGGCGTAAGATTTATTCCTACCGGGGGAATAACCCCGGATAATATCAATCAATACCTTAATGTTCCACAGGTTCTTGCTGTAGGAGGTACATGGATCGCAAAAGCTGAAGACATAAATAAGAAAAATTGGAACCAAATTAAACTAAACTGCAAATGGGAAATAAAATAAACAGAGCCTACCTGTGGTTTATCTGTATTGTAGCTGCGTTAGGAGGGTTACTGTTCGGGTATGATACTGCTGTAATTTCTGGTACTATTGGACTATTGAGAAAACAGTTTGAGCTGAGTACGGGAATGGAAGGTATGCTGGTAAGCTCAGTTCTATTAGGGGCTATAATTGGTTGCCTGGTTGCCGGCTACCTCAGCGATAAGTTCGGCAGGAAAAAAGTTCTGATTCTCTCCGGACTATTGTTTATAATTGCCTCGCTCGGATGCGGCATAGCACCCAATGTGATTTATCTGATCATTATCAGAATGATCGGCGGAATTGGAGTGGGAATTACTTCTGTGCTGTCAGGACTGTATATTTCGGAAATATCGCCGCCGCAAATACGCGGAAGAATGACCACACTTTTTCAATTTGCAATTACTATCGGCATTTTAACGGCATTATTTGTAAATTCATCACTTAAAAATTTTGCTGATAATAATATTAATACGATATCAACCGGTGTTTTTCACTGGATGATAGTTCAGGAAACCTGGAGAGGTATGTTGTTCGCTATGCTGATACCGGCGCTGTTGTTTACCACCAGCCTCTTTTTTGTTCCTGAAAGCCCCAGGTGGCTTATGAAACAGGGTTTTCCCCAGAAGGCAAGAAGCGTATTGCATAAATTTGCTGATGAAAAGACTGCCGAACAAGAAATAGCCGATATAGATGAAACACTGAAACAGGGGTCTGTGAGACTAACCGACCTGCTAAAACCCGGATTAAGGAAAGCTCTTTATGTAGCCCTGTTTCTTTCCATAGTCTCTGAATTAAGCGGGATAACGGTGATCTTTTATTATGGCCCGGATATTTTGGAAAAAGCAGGTTTTAAGTTAAGCGATGCACTTGGAGGATTCGTTCCGGTTGGCATCGTTAATGTGCTGTTTACCATAATAACCCTTTGGAAATTAGACTCTTTTGGCAGACGACCATTGCTGTTCTGGGGGAATACAGGGGCTTTTTTATCCATGCTTTCCCTTGGTTTTTGTTTTTTGACCGGAAGGACTGATGGAATGCTTCCCGTTGTGCTCATTTGCTCGTTTGTGGCCTTTTTTGCCTTTTCAATGGGTCCGATAAAGTGGGTTGTTGCTGCAGAAATATTCCCAATAAAAATACGGGGAAGGGCTGTTGCCATTGCTTCGTTAGCTGTATGGTTGACAAATTGGATACTAAATCTTGTTTTTCCGATGATTCGTGAAAGTATGGGTATGGCTGCCATATTTTTCCTGTTTTCCATATTCCTTATCCCACAATTCTTTTTTATCTGGAAAGTTATGCCGGAAACGAAGGGAAAAACATTGGAAGAGATTGAAAAATCATGGCTAAGGAAATAAATATATTGAAAATTAAGAAGAATAAAATAATTATTTACTCTGAAAATTCGGCTGAATCTTCAGACAACTCTCTATCATTCTGGTGGCTGGGACAGGCAGGGTTTTATCTCAAATTTGTAAATAATTCCATCTTAATTGATCCATACCTGTCTGATTTTCTTGCTCAAAAATATAAGGGGAAGGAATTCCCGTATATAAGGATGATGCCCCCCCCTGTTGATCCGGAGCAAATCAGACAATTGGATTTTGTACTTTGCACTCATGGACATTCCGATCACATGGATCCCTTAACATTGTCTGTATTGGCACGTAATAACCCGGGGTGTAAATTCATCGTACCTAAAACCGAAAAATCTACTGCTGTTGAAAGGGGTGTGCAGGACAATCAATTGATCGCGGTTAATGCCGGAGATTCAATTGAACTGATAGCAGGTATTAAACTTGAAGTTGTTCCCTCCGCGCATGAAGAACTTAGGGAAAATGAAAAATCTGAATTTTACTATTTGGGATATATTTTATCTATCGGCCCTTATACTATCTATCATAGTGGAGATTGTGTACCTTATATCGGCTTATCTGAAAAATTAGTGAGGTCTAAAATTGATGTTGCATTCTTACCGGTTAACGGACGAGATAAGTACAGGAAGGACAGGGGAGTGCCAGGAAATTTTAGCTTCGATGAGGCTGTGGAATTATGTATCAGGAGCAATATTCACAACCTGATAGTACATCATTTTGGCATGTTTACTTTTAATACTATTGAGGTTAAAACGCTCCGACAAAAAAGCCGAAAAATAAATAGTGATAACTTAAACCTGATCGTCCCTGAGACTCATTTCAGATATGATATAAAAAAGAACTAAAATAAAAATTTATGCAAAGTGAATCAGGTTTCTCAAAAAGAAAAATTATGAAAGGTGGAAGGGTTATCTTCACGTTATTCATGTTGGTCTGCATATTATGCTGTAGCAGAAGAAGTCCTGAACCGATAGTCGATGTCGAGGGAAGCACGTCTGTTATCAAGGCAATTATAAACGCTACGCCGGACAAGACCTACCTCACCGAAAGCTATGGGGATATCTGGATTTCAACCTGGGCGGATGACGACAATATCTATAATCTTTGTGGGGATGGATGGGGCTTTGGCAATCAAAATCAGTGGGATTGGCATTATACTCAGGTGGTACTATCAAAATTGGAGGGAAGTGATCCTAATACTCTGACAGGAACTGTAGTAAGGGGCATTGATAGTTATTCCGCCTTTCTGTCCGATCCATTCAAGGGCTCAGTAAAGACGATGGGAATTACTTGTATCGACGGCGTATTTTATGCCGCACTAAACGGTATGGGGCCATACGGCAAGCAAAACCAGAGTATTCCAATTCCTTCCACTTACGCTCTGTCTATGCATAACTGCACAGTTGTTAAATCGTCAGACCACGGTTTGACCTGGGTACCTGGGCCAAATGACATCGGAACAAATTATACATTCCCCGGGACCAGTTTTCCAGTCGCCAGTTTTATAAACTACGGCAAAGACGGAACCGGCAGGCCAGCGTCGGACAATTCCGACAAGTACGTCTACCTAACATCGAACGATGTAGGATGGAGCAACGGTGATTACTATATGCTGGCAAGAGTACCAATGTCCAAACTCCCTGACCTGAGCGGCGCTGATTATCAGTTCTACAAGGGTGGAGATGGTTTGTTGGATGCTAACTGGAGTACGGATGCTACCACGGCCGGACATATCATCGACAACCCGGGAAAATGCGGAATGTCCTGTGTTCAATACAATGCCGCATTAGGCAGGTACATTATGGTCGGGTGGTTCTTCACGGAAGTATATCCCTCAAACAACATGTACAGTATTATAACAGTTTATGAATCGCCCACACCATGGGGAAAATGGTCGCTGGTGGGACTCTGCGATGCCTATCCCTATGGCTGGTACGATCCGAGTATACTGGGAAAGTTCACCAGTGATGACGGGAAAACCATGAAACTCGCTACAGGCTCAGATGCGCCTTTTGGGGTTCGTCCACTAAAACACTTTTGCTTTAATGTTCTGACCATGAAACTTTACACGGCAGAAGATTCGATCCCGCCAAGCCCTAAAAACAGTAATTTAAATTTGCTTAAACCGGCGACCGCATCTAGCGTATATCAGGATGGAGATGCCTTTTCAGCAGAAAGGGTGAACGATGGCAATTTACTTACGCGAACTTACTATTGGCAGCCTAAAACAGGCAAAGACTCATGGGTATCTGTTGACTTTGGACGGATAGAGACGGTAAACAAGACCGAGATATTTGAATTCTCCAGTGGGACTATCACAACCTGTGTTGAAAACTACAAGATACAGTACTGGGACCAGCCATCCTCATTGTGGAAGGATGCGGTGAGCCAGGGTGGCGCGATAGGGGAGCATAAGATGGATAAATTTGCTGACATCATGACCAGTAAAATCAGATTATATATCGTATCTGCCACAAATGATGAGTCGCCTAGAATTTTAGAGTTCCAGGCTTTCAATGAATAATTTATACTGATCATATTTAACACTAGTTCTGACATCATGAATAAAATCGGAATATATTACGCGTACTGGGAACGAAACTGGGATGCAGATTTTGTTCCCTACGTTAAAAAGGTTGCAAATCTTGGCTTCGATATACTTGAAGTAAATTCCGGAACTGTAGCGAAAATGTCTGATCATCAAAGAGATCGGTTGAAGGATGAAGCCAAGAGGTACAATACTGAACTTACATTTTGCATTGGGCTGACTGCAAATTACGATATAGCCTCCGAAGATGCGGAAATACGGCAAAATGGCATAAACTTCCTAAAGCAACAGGCAGAAATGCTGAAATATATGGAAGCCAAGGAGTTGGGAGGTATAGTTTACAGCTCATGGCCGGGTACTCTGCCCCCGGGGGTAACGGATAAAAGACCATACTGGGATCGGAGTGTGGCGGCTATGAGGGAAGTTATGAAAAAAGCTGAAGATTGTAATGTATTATTTAATGTAGAAGTTGTAAACCGGTTTGAACAGTATTTATTAAATACATGTAATGAGGCTGTGAGTTATGTAGAACAGGTAGGGAGCGACCATTGTAAAATATTGCTCGATTCCTTTCACATGAACATTGAAGAAGACAATATTTATGATGCCGTCATTACTGCAGGAGACAACCTCGGCCATGTACACATTGGCGAGACCAACCGAAAAGCCCCGGGCGTTGGCCGTTTTCCATGGGACGAAATGATGAAGGGATTGAAAGATATCAATTATACCGGATCAATAGTGATGGAGCCTTTTCTTATACCGGGTGGTGAAGTAGGCCGCGACATCAAGATATTCAGAGATTTAAGCATCGGCGTTGATATGGATAAGGATGCGAAAAGAGCGTTGAATTTCATACGGGAAAAACTGTAACGCAAATCAACAATTGAAACAATTTTAATAAGAATAAGTAATTCATTTATGAAAGCAATAATAAAAAAACAAAAGATTTTGAAACCCTCTGGATTAATTGTAATCTTGCTTATATCATCTCTGATGTTATTATGCACAAGACAAACAAAAACAACTATGAACACTTATTTAAAAGATTTCGATTTTCTAAAAAGGCATGTAGAAATAATTGAACTGACTGACAGTGGCAATAATTCGAAAGTATTAATTGTTCCGGCATGGCAAGGCAGGGTGATGACCAGCACTGCAAGCGGCAATGAGGGATTTAGCTTTGGATGGATCAATTACAAATTACTGGAATCTGGTAAAAAGGATCAGTATTTCAACGCCTTTGGAGGAGAAGACAGGATTTGGCTGGGACCGGAGGGTGGCCCCTATTCCTTGTACTTTGCTCCAGGTATGAATCAGGAGTTCAAAAACTGGTTTGTTCCTCCTGTTTTGGACACTGAATCCTTTGAAACTATTAAAAAAACCAGCTCATCAGTTGTGTTCAGAAAGTTGTTCGAGTTGAAAAACTATTCTGGCACTGAGTTCAACATCATGGTAGAAAGAACTGTAAAATTAATGTCAGAAGTAGAAATACAAGGCACTCTTGGAATGATAGTTCCAAAGGGTTTGAAATACGTGGCATATGAATCCTCTAATTTGCTTAAAAACGATGGGCAAAAAGCCTGGACTAAAGATTCGGGTCTGCTTTCAATATGGATGCTTTCAATGTTCACGCCGTCTCCCGGGATTACAGTTTTTATTCCCTTTAAAGAAGGGGCCGACAGTTTGCTTGGTCCAGTAATGTCCGATGATTATTTTGGAAAAGTTCCCCCGGAGCGGATCAAGATTGAACCCGGAATGGTATTCTTCAAGGTTGATGGTAAATACAGAAGCAAAATAGGCATATCACCAAAGCGTGCCAAACCGTTCTTGGGAAGCTATGATAATATTCATCATACCCTGACGCTCCTTTGGGTAAACCTTCCGGAGAAACCGGGTGTATATGTGAATTCAAAATGGGGGAATCAGACGGATCCATTTAACGGAGATGCCATCAACTCATACAACGATGGTCCAACGGAAGATGGTACTCAACTGGGACCTTTTTACGAGATGGAAAGCTCTTCACCTGCTGCAGCATTAGATCCAGGCGATAGCATCATTCATAAACAACAGATCTTCCATTTTGAAGGTACTGAAGAAGATCTTAGCCGAATTACCCAACAGGTATTTGGATTGAGTATTTTAAAAATCAAAAGAATATTCTAGCGTTAAGTCAAACATGTAAATAATTATGAAGAAAATTAAAGTAGGTATATTGACTTTTTCCGATGGTAGAAAGTACATCCACGATGACCTGTTGGCAACAAATCAACGTTATCAGGACCAGTTAGAAAAAAAATTAGAAGAAACCGGGCAGGTAGAAGTATATGCCGGGGAAGAAATAATATGGAATCCCGAAGCTGCGCGCAGGGAAAGTCACACACTGGAATTGGCAGGTGTCGATATCACAATTTTCAATTATGCCATTTGGTGTTTCCCTCACCTTTCTGCTATCGCTACCAATTTTGCACCCTCACCCTACCTTCTTTTTTGTAACATACATCCTTCTGAACCCGGGATGGTAGGTATGCTGGCTGCTGCAGGTACAATGGATCAACTCAACAAAACCTATCACCGGATTTGGGGAGACATTAACGAACCGGAAACCCTGAGCAAAGTAATGTCATTTATAAAAGCTGCCGTCGCTGTAAAACAACTAAAAGGACAAACATATGGCTCCTTTGGCGGACGACCTTTAGGAATGTACACAACAGTAGCTAACCTCGATCAATGGCAGCAATTGTTTGGTATCGATATTGAGCACATTGAACAGGAAGATATTGTACGATACTCTAAGAATATTGAAAATCATTTAGTTGAAAATGCACTGGCATGGTTGGAAAAACACATAGGGCAGATAAAATATGATAGCAATGTGCTCACTCCGGAGAAATTGAAACTCCAAATTCGTTCCTATTATGCTCTGCGGAGGATTATTGAGGAGAAGCATCTTGACTTTATAGGAATCAAAGCGCATGGCGACCTCACAGATCACTTTGTCACCATGGATATTGCTGAGGCTTTTTTAAACGATCCCTATGACTGGGACGGGTCTCATGAACCTATAGTTGCAGCCACTGAAAATGATATGGACGGAGCACTAACGATGCAGCTATTCAAGCACTTGTCAGGGAGCGCCGTATTATTTGCCGATGTACGCCACTACGATAAAGAAAATGATGTCTGGATGTTCTCGAATTCGGGAACACATGCTACTTTTTTTGCTGGAGCATCAAACGATCCGAAAGTAAACCTTAAAAATGTAACTTTTTATCCTGAAGTTTCAGACTATCCTGCCGGAGGCGCTTCAGTGCATCACTTTGCAGCGCCAGGAAAGGTTACATTGGCCCGTCTGGCAAGAAAAAACGGCAAATATTGGATGGCCATTGTTCCCGCTGAATTTATCGAATTTCCGCGCGAAAAGGCCCTGAGGCTTGGATCAACTATAACCCCGGAATGGCCGTGTGCTTTTACCCGCTTAAACGTTTCAGCAGATGAATTCCTGGCAGAATATCCCTGCAATCATATCCACGGAATATATGGCGATTGGGTTGATGAATTGAAATTTATAACCAAAATCCTGAAGATCGATTTTAAATTGTTTGATTAACAATAAATATACAAACTTATACGCTGATGAAAAAGATACAGATAGAAAAACTTGCCAGAGATATAAACAAGACCAGCCCTATTCCTTATTATGTTCAATTGAAAGAAATCCTGTTGCGGTACATTGAAATCAACCAGGTAAAATCAGGAGAGCAATTACCTGGAGAACACGATTTATGCAAAATCTTCGATCTGAGCAGAACCGTTATTCGTCAAACCTTGTCGGTACTGGAGCAGGAAGGTGTAATTATTCGCAAAAAAGGGAAGGGGGCTTTTATCGCATCCAGAAAGATTACGGAAAGCCTGATTCAAAGGTTGACCGGATTTCATCAGGATATGACAGAAAGGGGAGTTACTCCAATAAGTAAGGTTTTGATGCAAAAGGTAATACCTGCTAATGATTTGATTTCAGAAAAGCTAAAAATAGCTCATGGTTCTCCGGTTTTGGTGATCGAAAGGTTACGTTATATTAATGATGAACCAATTGTACTGGTAACTACCTTTCTACCTTACCAGATGTGTATGGGTATTGAGAATGAGGATTTAACGAATCAATCACTTTATGAACTTTTGGAAAAGAAACAGAACATTATAATTGCCAGAGGGGAACGAACAATTGAAGCGGTAATACCTACTAAAGAACAATGCCAATTACTCAGCATTAATAAAAACATCCCCCTTATTAAGTTGGAAAGTATAAGTTATTTAAGCTCCGGCACTCCTATAGAATATTATTATGCCTATCACAGGGGTGACAAATCCCAATTTAAAGTTGAACTGGTAAGAGTTGAGGAAAGGGGAAGGTTAAAAACGCCTCTGAGCAACAATATAATCAATATACCAGAAAGTAATTAGTGATGAAAGAAGGAATAGTACGCGTCGGAATTATCGGATCAGGCAGGGCCGGAATGATCCATGCAAAAAATTTTGCCAATTCTGTTAAACACGCAAAGATCGAAGCCTTATCAGATTCTAATGAAGAATATCTTAAAAGAAATGCGAAGGAACTGGATATAAATAAAACCTATATTGATTATAATGATTTAATTAATGATGAAAGTATCGATGCAATCGTAATTGCTACTCCCACTATTTTTCACAGAGAGATAGCTTTAAAATCAGCAGTTGCAGGGAAACATATTTTTTGCGAAAAACCTATGGCTATGAATCCGGAAGAATGCGAAAATATGATCTTATCTGCTGCCAGGAGCAAAGTCAATCTGCAGATTGGATTCATGAGGCGGTTTGATAAAAGTTTCGTGGAAGCCAAACAGCGAGTTCTTCAGGGGGAAATAGGAGATTTGGTTTCCGTAAAATCTTTAACCCACGGACCAAGCTCACCAAAACCCTGGCAGTATGATATTTCTAAAAGCAATGGCCCGCTGGCGGAAGTGAACAGCCATGACATAGACACGTTACGATGGTACACGGAAAGCGAATTCAAAGAATTATATGCAATTGCAGGCAATTACCGCTGTCAGCAAATAAAAGCCGATTTCCCCGATTATTATGATAATATGCTTCTTATTGCAACCTTTATGAACGGCGTTCAGGGATTGATTGATGGTGCTGCTTTCGTACAATACGGCTATGATGCAAGAGTGGAAATATTGGGCACAAAGGGAGTGATTTTTGTTGGAAGTCTCGAAAACAACACAGTTGTTTCATGCAGTGCCCATACCGGAATGAGACGCGACATTATTAAGAGTTGGGGAGACTTATTTAAAGACGCCTACTTGAATGAAGACATAGAATTTATACAATCAATTCTCGAAGGAAGAGACCCCATCGTTACCGGAACAGACGGAAAAAAGGCGGTTGAAGTGGTTAATGCCGGAAATGAGTCAATCCGCTTAAAAAAACCAATTCAACTAATAAATTAAAAGGTTGAAATGAAAGCTGCACTTTTATATGGAATAAATGATCTCAGGCTCGAAGATATAGATGTTCCATCAATTAACGATGATGAAATTTTGGTTAAAAACCGAAAAAGCTTTGTTTGCGGTACCGATGTCAGGATGCTTAAAAACGGAAATAAAAATATTACTCCGGGTAAAGGTATCATAATCGGGCACGAGTTTTCGGGGATCATTGAGAAAGTCGGGAAAAATATCAAAGGGTATTCAAAGGGGGACCGGGTTTTTATTGCTCCGAATATCGGATGCGGAACATGCGTCTACTGTATTAGTGGCAATTCTCACATGTGCAATGATTATCAGGCTTTTGGAATTCATATTGACGGGGGCTTCTCAGAGTATGTTAAAATTCCTGTTAAGGCAATTATGCATGGTAATGTGATTAAACTATCCAATTCTGTTTCATTTTCGGAAGCGGCCCTGGTTGAACCTTTTTCATGTGTTTATAATGGTTTTGAAAGGGCGCAGATATCTCCGGGTGATACGGTGTTGATCCAGGGCGCCGGCCCCATTGGAATTATGCATGCAAAGTTGGCGAAAATGGCCGGAGCTTCAAAAATAATAGTGAGCGATGTACTTAAAGAGCGCCTGGAAATGGTTAAAAACATCGATCCATCATTTATTACTGTTTTAAGTGTTGATGTAAGGAAAGAGGTAAATATTTTAACCAGGGGAATAGGTATTGATGTATCAATAACTGCCTGTCCTTCACCTGAAGCGCAATCGCTTTCAGTCGAATTGGGCGCAGTTAATGGAAGGATAATCTTCTTTGGAGGGCTACCTGAGAGTAAACAAAATGTTCCTCTCAATACCAATATTATACATTATAAACAACTGATTGTTTCAGGAACAAGCAAGGCCAGTCTGGGGCAGATACATAAGTCGGTTAAGCTATTGGAATCGAATTTAATTCAACTAAAAGATTTAATATCCGCTGAATTTCCCATCGGCAATGTTCAATTAGCATTTGATAAAGCAATTGAAGCAAAAGGGTTAAAATATGGAATTACATTTGAACGGTAACTGAAATTATGCCTGAAAAATTTGTCATAGGAATTGATATTGGAACCCAGGGAACTAAAGCTGCAATTTTTTCCGGGAGCGGTAAATGTTTTTCCACAGCTTTCGAAAAATCAAAACTTTGCCAGCCATCACCGGGTATAATTGAAGAAAATCCGGAGGATCAAGTCAATTCTGTATATATTACAATACAGAAATGCATGCAACAGGCCGGAATTTCTGCATCTGCAATAACAGGGATAGGTATTTGCGGACAAATGGCAGGAATTATCGGTATTGGTGAGGATGGCAAACATGTCACTCCTTATGATTCATGGCTTGATACACGGTGCGCTCCCTATATCCTGCAGATGGATAAAAAGGCGGGCGAAGAAATATTAACTAAATCCGGTTGTGCGCCAAGCTTTAATCATGGGCCAAAAATATTATGGTGGAAGCATGAGAAGCCGGAGATTTTCAAACAAATTAAATCATTTGTCCAACCGGGCGCTTACATTGCGATGAGATTATGCGGGCTTGCAGCGAAAGAGGCTTTTATCGATACTTCGTATTTGCATTTTTCGTGTTTGGCTAACAATACTTTAGGCTCATGGGATGCAGGTCTGTGCGAAAAATTTGACATCGATATCAGCACATTGCCCACGATTGTTTCGTCTTCGAAAATTATTGGAGAAATAACCTCTTACAGCGCCGGTTTGGCAGGATTGATCCCCGGAATTCCTGTCGTAGCCGGATGCGGTGATACTGCTGCTTCATTTTTGTCTGCCGGAGCTGTTGAGGAAGGTACCTGCGTGGATGTGGCGGGCACAGCATCAGTATTTGCTGCAGTAACTTCTTCATTTAAAGCAGACATCAAAAACAAAATTCTTGGATGCGGACAGTCCATTATTAAGGGTCTGTGGTATCCTTATGCTTATATTAACGGGGGTGGAATGAATCTCGAGTGGTTTAAAAACAAGATTCTTTTATATGAAAACAGAACGGAACAGCTGAGTTTTGAGACCTTGAACCATTTAGCAAACGAGATAAAACCTGAGATTTACGATCCCTTATTCATTCCGCATTTAGGGGGACGGGTGTGTCCGAGCCAGCCAGATTTGCGCGGAGCTTGGATAAATTTATCATGGTTGACCACTGCGCCATTATTATACCGGGCAATATTGGAAAGTGTTGCTCTTGAATACTGTACATTTAAGAACTCCCTTGTATCACTTTATGATAATTATCCTCTTAAGGAATTAAGGGTTACAGGGGGAGGTGAAAAAAGTGAATTGTGGAATCAGATGAAAGCGGATGCTTTGGGAATAAAAGTTGTTCAAATCCGGCAAAACGAAGGTGCCCCGCTTGGTGCCGGTTTACTTGCGGGATTTGGAACAGGCCTTTTTAAGGATATTGATACCGTCGTTTGTCAATGGATACAAACGAAAAATGAGTTTTATCCGAATGAAGCTATGTATTCATTTTATCAGGAGAGATTGGACAAATACCTCAGGATTATCCAACTCCTGGCAGGAACTAAATAATTGATAAAAAGTCATTACATTAAAAACAAATCGAGCAAATATATATTTTCTATAATAAATATTGGATCTCATGCAGTTTAGCCAAATTGATATTGATAATATACAATGAATTTAAAATTTGTTTAATCTAATTTACATTAACTATGAATGAAATTCTGATAAAATTAATGCACTGCATTGAATTTGGGAAAATTGACAAAGCTTGTTCTTATCCGCCGAATATGAAAGATCAGGACGGTGCTGATGAATTGACAAAAAAGGCTCTTGAACGTGGTATAAATCCCACTGAAATTCTTGAAAATGCTATGATTCCGGCCATGGCAGCAGTAGGGGATAAGTTTACCAGGAAAGAAATATATGTGCCGCAAATGCTGATGTCTGCAAAAGCTATGGGTAAAGCGATGCTTCATCTTAAGCCATTCTTTCAGTCGGGAGAAACAAAAAGGAAAGGAAAATTCATAATTGGAACCGTATCAGGTGATTTACATGATATAGGGAAAAATCTGGTTGCTATGATGATTGAAGGAGGAGGATGGGAAGTGATTGATCTTGGTGTTGATGTTGGAGAGGATAAATTCATCCAGACATTGGAAAAGAATCCTGAAGCTTCAATTGGCTTATCAGCCCTTCTGACAACAACTATGGAGAATATGCGAAAAATAGTCTTTGCAATAAAACAAAAACATCCTGGTTCAAAAATACTTATTGGTGGTGCCCCGGTTACGCAGGAGTATTGTGAAAAGATCGGTGCCGACTTTTATTCGCCTGACCCTCAGGGGGCTGTAAATTATTTAAAGAAACTTACATAATAGTGATTTAACTTATTGTAAATGAAAACAATACTTTTCGGAAGGACCAAAGAGGTTATAATTGACACTAACGGTCCGGTTATAATTATTGGAGAGAGTATTAATCCTACAAGACGAAAAAAACTTGTATCCACGTTGCAGGAAGGAAATTTTGAATATGTGCTTGAGTTAGCCAGGATACAGATCAATGCATTGGCTGACGTCCTGGATGTTAATGTAGGGTTCCCTGGCGTTGATGATGTAAAACTGCTTCCGGAAACGGTTAAGATAATTCAGAATAGATTCGATATTCCGCTTTGTCTTGATTCGCCCAATCCCGGGGCTATTAAGGCAGCGCTCAAGGTGGCTAAAGGGAAATGTCTTATTAATTCAGTGAATGGAGAAGAACGTTCTTTAAGCGCTATCCTACCTCTCGCGAAAGAATTTGGTGCTGCCGTTATTGGATTGGTAATGGATGATAATGGGATTACTCATGATCCTGGAAAAAGAGTGGCGATAGCTGAAAAAATACTGGAGAGTGCAGTTAAAATGGGCATCAAAGAGGAGGATGTTGTTATCGACCCTCTCGCCATGGCTGTCAGCGCCGACCCTAATGCCTGCCTTGTGACCCTTGAGACTATAAAGCTTGTTAGACAAAACCTCGGGTTAAATATCACTTTGGGAGCAAGTAATATTTCTTTCGGACTCCCTGACAGGGAGAGCCTTAATGCTGCATTTATGGCGCTTGCAATAATGAACGGGGTAACGTGTCCCATAGCAAATCCTGAAAAGATCACATCAATAGTACGATCAACAGATCTGATCCTGGTAAGGGATGAGTTCGCGATACGTTATGTTGAGAATTATCAAAAAACACAGAACCTGCAATCTGATTGAAGAAGTATTTACGAGAGAAAAATCAAAAGAAAAGAAAACTTATTTTTGTAAACCCGTGGTCTGAGAGAAGGGAGTGTTTAAAAATATATTCGCATTGGAAGTCAATGTACTAAAATAATGCCAAACTATTCTAACCTATATCATTTAATATAGACCGGTTTGCTGGCTTATTTTTAAATAAATAAAACTGCGAAAGAGAAAAATATTATAATAGTCTGTTATTAAGGGTATTACAACTTGTAATCTTAAAACGATTCAACCAAAGGAATAAGACTTTATTGGTCTAGTCAATGAGAGTTCTTTATGTGATATTGAAGGTATAAAAATGGTATGTAGGTGAACCTAGAGAATTTTAAAAGTTCTCATCATATTAACCATTGTTTCCGAACTATATAGGAATGTTGAGAGAAATCATAGATGAAATAGCAACTGAGTTGGATGTTCTCCAACAACAAATTGATCGCGAAAGTATTGGCTTCATTGAAAGCCTAAGTACTGCAATTAAATCATTTGAAAATGCATTTGACCGCCTTAAAAGCATTGTTTCCGAATATGTGTTCGGAAACGAAACAGAAGAAATTCATTTCTTCAAGGAAACAAAACCGCAGCTGTTCTGCAATCTTATTTACTACAGAAAAGTTTATAACATCGAATCAATGCGCCCAAATGGCAGCAATTGTGCTCAAATAAACTACATAGAACGGGAACTCGATAGTTTGAAAGTCTTTTTTGACAGGAATATTGATTTCTATAAATACTACCGTTCGGGTAGCACTTATTTGGACAAACATTATTTTCTTCGCGGAAAACCTGACATACAAATGACGGTGGAAAGTTTCTATTTTGAGAGAGATCCTAAATTTTCAACAGCCTGTGATTTCAAAGTGGCAAAAATTTTGGCCAATGAATTGTTGCGTATTTATCTTAATGAAGAATTGCTAAAGTTGGAACAGGCACACTATCCACAATCAGATTTGCCAACATTTCCTAAAACAAGAGAAACATGGACGGGAAGTAAAACCGACCTGGTGGAATTGATTTATGCATTATGTGAAACAGAATCTTTAGGTTTTGGAAAAATCACACGGAAACGATTTGCCGATTATTTTGAATCTGTGTTTAATGTTGATTTGGGTGATGTTTACCGGACGTATCTTGAAATCCGGGAACGAAATAACCGCACTCAATTTTTGGACAAACTAAAAGAGAAACTTATTAAAAAGATGGATGAAGATGATAGTAGAAAGTAAAAAGTTCCCTTTCCCAGGTTTTCTTTGACGAATCGTTCA
>DCVC01000291.1 GCA_002328625.1 Bacteroidales bacterium UBA2198 | reverse complement strand
AAAAAAAATCTTAAAAGAATAGAATTATCCTGATCAGGTAAGGATTTATGCCCGATAATTAAAACCTCGTGCAGCCACATTTTTATTGTGCATATATTTCACATATAAATTTGCATTATTAAATCATTTCTTATTAATTTTTTATAAATTGCTTACGTAATTTCATACGGCAGTCAGAATATATCTGAGGACTATAAGCAGATGCTTACCTGAAAGCCGGTACACACAAAATGGAGGAATTAAATTATGAATGAAAAGGCAAAAATTCTGATCATCGAAGATGATAACGATCTTGTTGCTGCATTGACAAAAATTCTGGAAAACAAGGGATATAATGCAGAAGCCGCTTATGATCCTGAAGAAGGCTGGGATAAATTGAAAAAGAACAAACCGGATCTGATTATCCTGGATGTAATGTTTGGAGGAAAAGGCGAATCAAAAGGATTTGATTTCGCCCAGAAGATAAGATATGACAAACAGATATCTGATATTCCGATATTAATGATGACAGCAATTAACACAGAAAGGCCTTTTTTTAATTTCTCACCCGAAACTGACAGCGAATTCCTTCCTGTTGATGCTTTCCTCGACAAACCCGTGAAAACTGAAGAGCTTTATTCGAAGGTTGACGAATTATTACAACAAAAGATCAGTAAATGGCGTAACTGGCCGCAGAAGGAAGAATAAAATCGGATAGCCGTGTCATATTTTCTTCTTTATGCAGGTAATTTTCTTAATCTAAGCCCCTGACGTAACTTTTTTCCAACAATTGCACTAAAGATTGAGCTGCCTTATGAGCTCCATCACTCGGAATATCAGGATATGACACATTTTGCCCGATGTTTTTTATAATCTGGTCAGCCAGGTATTCAGGTGTGGTTTTTGAAAGAACTAATTTTATACCGGCCCCGCGTTGAGACAGAATTCTGGAAACATTAGCCTGCTCACTATGTTTCTCCAGGGGGAAATAAATAAATGGCTTTCGTAATGCAGTCAGTTCAAATGCAGAGGTTGCACCACCCTGTACAATTGCAAGGTCACATGAAGCAAAGTGTTCATACAGTCGCGGAATATATCCTTTTACATCTATTCCTTCGGGCAGATCAATTGAATCAGCTGATAATCGGGGACCAGTGACAAACACGGCATGGAGATCCGGAATTTTTTCCTTTACAATGTTACAGGCCTGGCCGCATAATTCCAGAAGTTCTTTACCTATTGCCGTTCCACCCAGTGAACAGATAAGTAATGGTTCGTCTCCATATCCAAGTTTCTTTCTGATTTCTTGTTTATCAGAGAATAATTTAACATCAAAGGGAAAAACATAACCAATAAATGTATACAAAGCTTTGGCAAATTCACGACGGTCAGGTAACATGAATCCAAAAGAATTATCCGGGACATCATCAAGTTCCCCGACGAAAAGGGCAAGATCATATGGGGGTTTTTGTTTTAGCCTGTAATCATGTGACCATACCCGATTCCAATAATACACTCCTAAGCGTTCCAGGGGATTCATTGTCAAGGCATGAAGTCCAACAAAGTCAAATATCATGACAAAAGGAAACTTCTTCATTTCAGGATGCTCCCGCAGGGCAAGATTGATCTCATATGTTTCATCCCCGATAACAAGATCATACTTTTTTATAGCTATCAGGTTCAGGAAAAAATCTTTGTTCTGCTTCCATATACTCCTGGATTTCAACAGGTAGCTAATTAAATTCAGACTTGACCCCTTCGCAGCTTTTTCTGCAGAAACATTCTCATTAGCATATTGATCAGCACCGGGGACCAGCCTTTCCCCTTTTTCAATCAGCAAAATAGTTGCAGGGTTAGCCGCCAGCCATTCGATGTCAATCCCGGGAAGAAGTTTCCTTAAGTGGTCAGCTATTGCTATATCTCTGGTTATGTGGCCTAAACCCAGAGATCCGCTTATGAACAAAACCTTTACCTTTTCCATAAAAGAGGATATTTTTTATCAAAGATACAATTTTTCGACTTTTCAGAGTAGACTCATAAGATTGATTTTGAGGTATATCCCGTTATAGCTGACATCCTGATAAAAAGTACAGAGGTCATTCCTGTATATTCTTCAAAAAATCGTCATAAGTTTTATGTCCTGTTTTTTCATAAAGATCCCAGTACCTTTTATCACCTTTCAGGCTGTTAAAGAATGGATTTTGCTTTAGCCAGGGCATTTCAGGACTTTTATTATACAGCGCTTTATCCAGCCAGATAAATGCAGAGTCAATTTCACCAATCGCGCTGTAATACCAGCCTGTATAATATTCCGGGCTTCCAGCTATGGTAGTATTACTTTTAACAGCGATCTGATTAATAATTTGTTTAGCCCGAACAGTTCGGCTTGTTTTACTGCAGGCCAATGCCAGACATGCCAGAAACCTTGGCTTTTCCATCAGTGGATTTTTAGCAGTCAATGTAGATTCAAGACACGATTTTGCTAAATCATATTCATGCAGCCATAAATAGTTCTCTCCTTTGTAAACATCAGACATATAAGAGATTGCCTTAGTCTTTTCAATATAATCATATGCCTCCTGAGTTCTGTTTGACAATATTAATGATTTGATTAATGAATGATCGAAAGTTATTTCTGTCGATTCCAGTATTTTGCTGAAATAATGGTCTGCAAGTTCCATCCGGTTCATTTTTAAGAAAAATTCACCAATCAGATTATTGATTCCTGAGTCCGTAATATTTGGAGAAATTTCTTTGACTTTTAAATATTCTTTTTCAGCCTCAACATAGTCCCATCTGCCCCATTCATAAATATTGCCCATTAAAAAATGAGCAAAACTGTTGTTCGGATCCAGTTTAAGTGCTTTTTCAATAAAAGGCGAAGCATCCCTGATTGCTGTTGGCATTTCATTTAAACTGATCCGGGAAACAGCACTGTACAATGAAAAAGCTCCTGCTGCCGCGTAAGCATCTGCATAAGCGGGGTCTAATTTAATGGCTTTAATCGCAGAATCCAATCCCTGATAAACACTTATGCTCCTTTCAGCTGAAAGCGCCATTGCCCGCTGTATGAGATCATATGCTTCCATATTGCAGGTGGGTATTTTTTGAATGTTTCTTTTCTCAGAAACAGTCATAAATGCATTAACATTTACAGCAATTTGCATCGCAATATCTGACTGAATGGAAATAATCTCCTTATATGGTTTATTATAATCATTTTGCCATAAATATTTATCGTTCTGTGGGTCGATAAGATGTACCGTCAGTTTCACCTGATCTCCTATCTTATGAAAAGTTCCTTCAAGAATATAATTTACCTTAAGTTCTTCAGCAATAAACGGTATCTTTTTATCGGGTCTTTTGTATGTCAGAACTGAATTTAGAGAAACAACCTTTTCGAAGGAAGCTATTTTATATAAATGGTTAATGATCTCATTTGTCAGGGCTACACTCATCCATTCCTGGTCAGGATCTTCCCTTACATTAATCAAAGGCAAAACAGCAATAGATTTTTCAGGCAAATTTACCGGCTGGATAATTTTCCTGACCAGGGATTTGCCCTCAAAATTTTCATTTAAGATCTCTTTTCCCTGATGAACCGGATTTTTAATACCGCCAATGATCTCCTTAATGGCATTAGCAACCTTGTTAATCTGGTTCTTATACCTGGTACCATTCAGGTTCTTCTTCTCATCATCATTTGGGGTCAGTGGTCTGTTAACTCCTGGTTCACTGTAAATGAATTCTATTCCCCGAAGAATTCCTCCTAATTCCCCTTCAACCAGCTTCTTATCATCAGAATCAAGGTCGTGAATCAGAACCGGAAGGATCCGGCTGGCTACATTGCCACCAGCCAGGTTAACCTTTATACCATTTTTATCTCCGGATGCCAGTTCAATGAATGCCTTGAACTCATGTGCCCATGCAAAGGATTTCGGATCGCAATAAGTACGTGAAATAATTGGAACAAAAATCAGGCATTTAAGTTTTTCTTTTAGCGAGGCATCTACATCATGAGTTTCCAAAAGTCCGTCATGAGGGTTGATATCAAAATAAACACTGATCTCTTCTTTGAATGTCGATTCGAGTTCGTCCTTAAGAGCATCCACAAATTCGCTCACCCATCTTTCACCTTTGTTGTCTTTCTGGCGGTAGCTTATAAATATATCATATATATAACTGTCAATTATACTTGCCATCGGGTAAAGGTTATTTTAAATTAATCTTTGCAATTCTAATCACATTTTAATCAAAATTAGGCTATTCTGAATGGCTTATCAAGTAATAATTCATGTTCTGTTCCAATTTTGTTATTTGCTTATTCAGGTCAGCCAGTAGTGCGGGTACATTCTTCAATTAGAAGGACGTGGGTCTTTTGCTCAATAGTCAAAATTTATTTATCTCACTGTTTATTGTGAAACAATTCACATTAAGCATGAGAAATTTATTGATTTACTTGCCTATTATTGAAATTTTCTTAAATTTATTTCCTGTGAAGAAAAAGTAACTTGTTTTAATTGGAAAATATGTCAAATCAAACAGAATTTAATCCCCGCTTAATTGCATTCCTGTGCAACTGGTGCTCTTATACAGGTGCAGATCTGGCAGGAACGTCCCGGATGGAATATAAGCCAAATGTCCGGGTGGTAAGAGTTATGTGTTCAGGTCGTATTGAGCCGACGTTTGTGCTGAGAGCATTTACAAAGGGAGCAGATGGTGTTCTTATATGCGGTTGTCACCCCGGTGACTGCCATTACCAGGAGGGGAATTACAGATGTCTCAGACGATTTCTCCTGCTTCAAAAATATATACGTCAGATGGGCATTGAAAGTGAAAGGCTTAAGCTTGAATGGATAAGTGCCAGTGAGGGTAAACAGTTTGCCGAACTGGCAAACAGTTTTACGGAAACAATTACCGAGCTTGGTCCATGTAAGATAAAAGAAACAATGAGGGTATTAACCTGAATCATAAATCCTGAAATATGGAAAATTCAAAACCTAAACTTAAACTGGCAGTTTACTGGGCCTCTGCCTGCGGAGGCTGCTGCGTATCAGTGCTTGATGTACATGAAAAGCTTTTTGATGTAGTTGCTGCCGCTGACCTTGTGTTCTGGCCTATTGCCCTTGATATCAAATACAGGGATGTGGAAGATATGCCCGATAAGCATATTGATGTGACCTTATTCAACGGGGCAGTCAGGAACAGCGAGAATGAACATATGGCAAAGCTTTTAAGGCAGAAAAGCAAAATTCTGGTTGCTTATGGAAGCTGCTCACACCTTGGAGGTATACCCGGACTTGCAAATTTTTCTACTAAAGGAGAATTATTCAGAAGGATATATTCAGAGAGTGAATCAACTGTAAATCCTGACAACATTGTTCCTCTTCCGGAGTATGAAGTAAAAGAGGGAATATTAACCATACCTGAATTTTACAATGATGTCCGTTCACTGGCACAGGTAACGGATGTAGATTATTTCATTCCGGGTTGTCCTCCTCAGACTGAAAGATTACTGGAAGTATTTACGGCAATTGTAAGCGGAGCTGAATTGCCGCCAAAAGGATCAGTTATCGGAGCAGATACAAAGACCCAGTGTGATGAATGTATCAGGAAGAAGACAGAGAACAAGCGGATAAAGAAGTTTTACCGTCCCTGGGAAATTGAAGATGACGGGATTACCTGCTTCATGGAACAGGGTGTTATTTGTATGGGTCCGGCAACACGGGCAGGTTGCGGATACCGTTGTATAAAAGGGAATGCTCCCTGCCGCGGTTGTTACGGCCCCCCTGACAGAGTGACAGACCCGGGTGCCAAAATGATGTCAGCTGTTGCAGGTATAATAGATGAAAAGGAACCTGAGGAGATCAGCCGGGTTCTTGTAGATCTGGTCGATCCGGCAGGATTATTTTATCGTTTCAGTCTGCCTGTTTCATTAATAAGGAGAAAATTGGTATGTTAAAACAAAGGATCACCATTGACCCGATAACCCGTCTTGAAGGTCACGGAAAGATTGAGATCTTCCTTAATGACGACGGTGAGGTCAGTAATGCTTATTTCCAGGTCCCGGAGCTAAGAGGTTTTGAGAAATTCTGTGAAGGAAGGCCTGTGGAAGAGCTTCCCGCGATTGTCGCAAAAATCTGCGGTGTATGTCCGGGTTGCCATCACATGGCATCCGGCAAAGCTGTTGATGCAGTTTTTGGCGTTGATCCTCCTCCGACGGCAAAAAAACTCAGGGAACTCTTTTATATGGCTCATTTTGTTCACAGTCATACTGCCCATTTCTATGCACTGGCAGCGCCTGATTTTGTTGTCGGACCTGATGCTCCTGCAGCAAAAAGAAATATACTCGGTGTTATAGAAAAAGTAGGAAAGGAAATAGGCACTGAGGTTATTAAACAACGCAGAATAGCCCAGGAAATACAGGCCTTGCTGGGCGGGCATCAGACTTTTGTAGTCATGAATATTCCGGGTGGGGTTCGTAAAGGACTTACGGAAAAAGAACGGGATGATATAGTTGAGAAGGCAAAAGGATTTATTGAATTCTCGCTTTTCTCCCTGAAGATATTTGAAGATTTTGTCCTTAATAATAAAACTTATTTAGATATAATTCTGAACGGACCATACTCCCTTAAGCTTCATTCAATGGGGCTGGTGGATGACAACAATAAGGTTAATTTCTACCATGGTAAAGTAAGGGTTGTGGATACTGAAGGGAATGAAATATGTAAATATTCCCAGCCTGAATATCTTGATCATATAGCAGAACATGTTGAACCGTGGAGTTATCTTAAGTTCCCTTTCCTTAAGAAGATAGGATGGACGGGATTTATTGACGGTCAGAACTCAGGTGTTTATCATGCTACTCCTTTATCGAGGTTAAATGCAGCTGACGGGATGGCAACTCCTCTGGCTCAGAAGGAGTATGAGCGAATGTTCGACACTCTTGGAGGCAAGCCGGTCCATGCCACACTGGCGATGCACTGGGCAAGACTTATTGAGCTGTTATATTCTTCTGAGCGATGTCTGGAACTTGCACTTGATCCTGACATAACCGGAAAGGAGCTCAGGGCACAACTTGGGCCAATTCCCGGGGAAGGAGTCGGTATCGTTGAAGCACAGAGAGGGACTCTTACACATCACTACTGGACCGATGATAAAGGAATTGTATCAAAAGTCAATATAATAGTCGGAACAACGAACAATAATGCCGCTATATGCATGTCGATAAAAAAAGCTGCGGAGGGATTTATTAAAAAAGGTGTTGAGGTAAATGATGGAATTCTCAATCTGGTCGAAATGGCTTTCAGAGCTTATGATCCCTGCTTTTCATGTGCCACACATCGTCTGCCTGGTGAAATGCCGATAGTTGTTGAGATTCGGGGATCGGACGGTGAATTGCAGAAGCGGTTGTTTAGAAATATAGATTAAAAAACAAGTTCATATAAATAATAATAAAAAGGTATTATGCGAACCGGAGTATTTTTCTGCCAGACCGATGACAACAGGAATCTGAATATTGATTCAATAGCAAAATATTCAGCAAATCTGCCTGAAGTTGAGACGGTCCAGATCCTGAAGCTGAAACCTCTGCCTGATTTAAAATTCCTGAAAGAGCAGATTTCGGCATACAAGCTCGACAGAATTGTAATTGCCGGGGACATACCCGGTTATTACAAACCTGTTTTTACGAGGGCAATGGCAATAACAGGAGGTAATACAGATGAAATACGTCTTGCCTCTTTCCAGGAACATGGGGCCAGAGGTGAAAATGCCATGGACCGTGCAAAAGCAATTGTGGCCTGTGCCACTATGGGCGTCCCTTTTCCTCTTGCAGCTGTTCCGGGCGGGAATCCTGTAAACCATGCCACACTTATTATAGGAGGCGGAATAGCAGGTATTCAGGCTGCTCTCGAAATTGCCAATGCTGGCAAACAGGTCTTTCTTGTGGAGCAGACGGGAACGATCGGAGGACATATGGCCATGTTTGATAAAACATTTCCAACTCTTGATTGTGCAGCCTGTATTCTTACACCCAAAATGGTTACCGTTGGACAACACGAAATGATAAGGTTGCTCACTAAATCGAAAATGATTTCTGTCAGTGGCAAACCAGGATCGTACCGCGTTAAAATAAAGCAAAGTCCGAGGTATGTTGATATTAAATCATGTGTTGCCTGCAATCAGTGTACAGAGGTATGTCCGGTTAAGGTTAAGAGTGAATTTGATGCCGGAATATCAATGCG
>DCVC01000294.1 GCA_002328625.1 Bacteroidales bacterium UBA2198 | reverse complement strand
ATAGACAAATAATTGTTATTGATAGTTACCCATTCTGATGATGACGATATTTCTGCAGATAAATTAACAGCATCTGCCAACCCCAGATTACTGATTTTAAGTTTCAGAAATAATGTCTCTCCGAAATCAGCCCTCCCGTTATTGTCCCCTGTAATATCGTTAATTTCTGAAGACGAAAGGTTTATGAATTCACTTTTTATGCTGGAGAAGTAAATCGTTTTAATTACGGGGATCTTATTCTGACCTGTTATTACAATAAGACATGAATCATTTGATACTCCCGGAAGGTCAAGGACAACGGATCCCGAGGGACTGGCAAACGATGCGTCCCACAGGGTATCAAAATGCGAAGCGGCAACATATGCATAAGGATCAACAGTTAATGAAAGAGATTTTATACCGTTGGGCAGTGTGTCGGGCAATGAGACATTAAATGTCCCCGGAGTACCGATAATTGGTATTACACTTGGATCTCCAAGAAGAGCATATGTTTCCCAGTAATATTTTTTCCTGCCAGAAGAGCTCGAACTCACAGCAAGATTACCCGCATAATTTATCTGTCCCATCGAAATGAACCATTCGGATGGAGATTCTCCTTTTATATGAAACAGCCTGTCGTATGCCCCGAGCCCTGTTGTGGAATACTTTGGGTCCGATGAAGGTGTTCCGGGACCGACAGCCCAGATAAAATCCTCATCCCAGTACGAATCATTTGTACATCCGATAAACCCGATAGCTCCTTTCTGAGAGGATGTGATAATCTTATTTCCAAATGATGTGGTATCACTAAAATGGGCCGTCCGGCATGCGTTGCTCATTACAAAGGGATACATGTTCTTATTTCTGAACTTGGCAATTTCAGGTACCTTGATATCAAGGTGCAACCAGCCTCCCGATACACCGTGACCTGTGTAATTCAGAAATGATATCCCTTTGTTAATAAGCTTCATTATCGAATCCTTTTTTGTGAAGCCCACAGGATAATAAAAATGAAAACCGGTGATCCCATTCTCGGATTTAAGGTAATTTGAAACCGCATATTTTACCTGACCATTCATGTAATCAGCATAATTTTCGTCCTTGCCGGTTGCAACAAGTGTCCTTTTATAGAAATCATTCGTATCGGCAAACTGGAATTTCTCGTATTGAATGATTTTACTTACAACATTTTTCACCTCGGTGGTGTCTTTTACAGGCAGCCTGCCAATATACATATCAGGAATGTAGTCGCCATTACCGTTAAACTCACCATAATACATGTCAGTTACAAACCCCGATCCATAATATGGTACCTTGCTTACATCGCCGATGATCAGAAGATATTCAGGCGCAGGATCGTCACCGGAATAGGAAGTATAAATGCTTTTAAGAGTATTCTTTATTTCTGTATAATTGTCTCCTGCCATACCGGCACCTTTGTAAAGAATGTTAAGCTTGTATCCTTTTTGAGTTTTCCACCTGTAATATGGTTCAAGATGCTTCCGGAAAGTCGTATCGGTAAGTATAATCATCTTAACCGGCTGGTTTGAGTATCCATTGATAACATCTTCAGGATTATAGTTCAATATGCCCTTGCTCAGGGATTCATTGAAAAGTGCTGATTCCTGAAATGTGGATTTTGCTGAAATATCTATTGGCTGGCCGAAACTGATCTCTATTGTCATGTCAGTTATGACCTCCAGTGAGTTTGAACGTGGATTATATCTGACAGGGGAGATGGTGAGGGTTGAAAGATTTTTATCACGAAGTTTTCCAAGCGACTCAATCACTACGGTGTCTCTTTCAATGATTTTCCGAAGAGAATAAATAGTCTTGTCAATAATAAAATCCTGCTTCTGTTTCTGAACTTCTTTGGTATCCCCATACTGAGCAGGCATCAGTCTTCCCTTGAAGGTTTGCTTTGAGGGAGTTATTCTGGATGATTTTACATTTTTTATTTTGATAGTGTATGAGGAACCTTCAGGAACAGTTATTATGCGGCTTAAAACTGGCAGTTCTGGTTTTCCGGGATCAGTGGAAAGAGTATGGCCCGGAATTGATATGCGGTAAAATGCTCCCTGATCGTTCAGGACACTTTCAATGTAAAGATCAGATATTGAATAGTTTACAGTAATAGATTGATTGTCAGATGATATACTGTTCATCCTGGAATCACCATTCAGATGATACTTATGGCTTTTTCCCGCCTGTCCATTGGCAATAGCTGAAAAAAACAATAATAATACTAATAATTTAGTATATTTTTCTTTCCCTAAATGCATCAGTGTTAATTAATTAACACAATAACCCAAATTCCGGAAGCAAGTTATTTAAAAAATTTATATTTGATCTAAGTAGTTATTATTATTTTGAATAAAGTATCAACATTCGTGCCTGAAGTTTAAGAATTATTAACATTTTGGCGATTTTAACCCTTTTATGGAATAAGATAAATATTTGTATATTGGGCTCATTAAAACTTGCAGAACATGATTGGTATTAATGTTTTAAAGATTAAAAAGGTGTGTATAACTTTAATAACTGTAGCGATGTCTTCTCCTGTTTTTTCCCAGAGTATGCCGGAGGTTGATCAGATCAGCACTTCGGCAGGTGATGTAGAGATGCATTTTGTCGGGCACGGCTCTCTTATGTTTAAAATAAATGACTTTGTTATTCATATCGATCCGGTCAGAAGTTCGGGTGATTATGAAAAACTTCCTCAAGCTGATCTTATACTTGTGACTCATGAGCATTATGATCACCTCGATACAGATCTTATAAAACAATTACGAAAAGAAAACACAGTGTTGATCAGTAACCGGAATTCGGCTGCACAGGTACCATGGGCACAGGTTATGAAACCCGGGGATTCCGGGAAGGTTAATAAAATAACAATTGAAGCTGTTCCCGCCTATAATATTGTTCATGAGAGGATTAAGGGTCAGCCATTTCACCCCGAGGGGATTGGTAACGGGTATGTGATTACCATTGGAGACAGAAGGTTCTACATAGCCGGTGATACTGAAAATATCCCTGAAATGAAAGACATAAAGAATATTGATGTGGCTTTTCTTCCCATGAACCTCCCTTATACAATGACTCCTGCAATGGTGGCTGATGCTGCAAAATCCTTCAGGCCAAAAATACTTTACCCGTATCATTTTGGGGATACTGACACCAGTAAAATTATAGAACTGCTTAAAGAAACTGATATTAATGTAAGAATAAGAAAGCTGAATTAAAATCAATTATATGAAAAGAACAGACAGAAGAGTATTCCTCAGGACAGGATTTGCAGGAGCTGCCGGATTGGTGCTGTCTCCCAAACTGGCTTCAGCCGCCAGACCGGTTCAGAAAAAGGACATTATATACCGGACATTGGGCAAGACAGGGCTGAAGGTGCCTGTCATAAGCTTTGGAGTCATGAGATCCGATAATCCCGGTTTATGCAAGGCAGCTTATGAAAACGGTATAACGCTTTTTGACACGGCTAACGGCTATCAGAATGGAAATAATGAAACGATGCTTGGTAATCTTTTCAAAGATTACCCCAGAGATTCGTTTATTCTTGCAACTAAAGTTAAACCCGTTGGAACCGACCGGGAAGGAAAACCTTCCGGCCAGACATCTCCTGAAGATTTTCTTTCAAAATTCAATGAAAGCCTCTCAAGACTTAAGATGGATTATGTTGACATTCTGTATGTTCATGACATTAGCAGCATCGAAATGCTTGAATACAAGCCCATTATAAATGCGGCCAATAAACTTAAAAAAGAAGGTAAGACCAGGTTTATTGGATTCTCCACACATAGAAACGAGCCGCTTGTGATTAGTGCAGCAGCATCCCTGAACACATGGGATGTTATTCTTACTTCCTATAATTTCAGACATGCATCACTTCCCGGATTAAACGATGCTATAAAAAAAGCAGCCGGGGCCGGCATCGGAATTGTAGCTATGAAAACGATGGCTGGCGGTGGATTTCTTGATAAGGAAAAAACCAGGCCGATTAATGCTTCAGCAGCATTGAAATGGGCTTTGTCAAATCCTGACGTAAGCACTTCGATTCCTGGTATGACAGCATTTGATCAGCTGGAACTTAATCTGAAAGTGTTAGCTGATCTTAGCATGACAGATCATGAAAAGAATGACCTGCTGGCAGCAGCCAACGATCCCGGACTTTATTGCACAGGATGTAATAACTGTGTAACTTCCTGCCCGATGAATCTGCCAGTGCCCGACCTTATGAGAGCATATATGTATGCTTATGGGTATTCAAACCCGGCAATGGCCCAGTCACTTCTGAGAGAGCTGGAAACACTTATGGATCCTTGTAAAAACTGTGATTCCTGTACCGTAAAATGCTCACGCAACTTCACTGTTAGAGAGAAGATTACTGATGTTACTAGACTGGTGAATGTTCCGGTGGAATTCCTGGCTTAACAGGATTGTTAAAACAAAAAAATATTTCCAACGAAACCCACATGTATTTGAATACACAAACACAATATTATAATAATCAGTTACATGTGGGTTCTCCCGCTTTGCGGGACAGGCTATCATACCATTTAAAATTAATTATTAAATGATGAAAAACAAAATGTTTGTTTCGATTCTTATTGTTTTTCTTCCGGCATATTTATTAGCACAGAATCTTACTATGCCCGAATTGAAAGGATTTAAGAAACATACCGATTATCCGGTTTATATGCCCGATAATCTCTGGGATTTCATAAATGGTGCTGCTGATACTTATCTTGCACTTGAGTTTGTTGATCTGCATGTTGCAGAATACAAGAAGGGTAAAGAAGTGATCAAACTGGAGATATACCGTCATTCCGATCACACAATGGCATTTGGCATCTATGCCTCTGAGCGGTCACCTTCGTTCCGCTTCATGAATCTGGGAGCTCAGGGATATATATCAGGAGGATCGGTTAATTTTTTTAAAGGAAGCTATTATGTTAAAATAAGAACATTCTCAAAAAAGGAAAAAACCCTTCAGGCTGCTGAGTCATTAGCTCGCAGGGTAGCAGAAATGCTTCCCGGGGAATCCGAAATGCCTGCATTACTTTCACAATTCCCTTCAGGGGGCAGAAAAGTCAACGCAGAAACTTACATAAATGAGAGTGTTCTGGGACATAATTTTCTGACCAAAGCCTTCAAAGCTCAATACGAGGCAGGATCTGATAATTTCTCTATTTATATCCTGCCAACCGGTTCGCCCGAAGAGAGCAGGAAAATGGTTGAGATTTATCTGGCTTCAACCGGTATAACGCCTGTTGATGAGGGTGGCAATAAGTATATGCTGACTGATGGCTATAACGGAACAATTTTTCTTGCGTGGAAAGAGAATCAAATAGTATTGATCCAGGGGCTTGCAAGGGATCAGGCTGATATTGCGGAAAAATATTCGTCTGATATTCTGAGGTAATCTTTTTTGCTCTGTGCTTGTTTCCGGTTTAACTCAGGAATACCAGCCTCTTTCCCTTTTACCCAGCCTGGTAAGAATTTCACCGGTTGTCCTGACATTATCCACAACCTGGAAATCAAACATCCCCACGCAGATAAAATCTGCTCC
>DCVC01000182.1:18143-23224 GCA_002328625.1 Bacteroidales bacterium UBA2198 | reverse complement strand
CAGGATCCCGGTTGTAACTATCGAAATGAATTGTAAGTAAATATTAATAAGGCATCTACCTTTATGAAAACTAATCGGTTGACTGTCGGGCAGGCTCTGGTCATGTTTCTTAAGAATCAGTTTGTTGAACGTGACGGCATCGAAAATCCTTTTTTTGCAGGGTGCCTTGGGATATTCGGTCATGGTATTGTTGCCGGCGTTGGTGAGGCGCTAATGGAAAATCATGATTTCCGTTACATCATGACCCGCAACGAACAGGCCTCAGTGCATATAGCAACAGCATATGCCAAAATGAGAAACCGCATGGGAACTTTTGCATGCATATCGTCTATCGGTCCGGGTGCAACCAATATGGTCACCGGTGCAGCCTGTGCGACAATTAACCGCCTGCCGGTACTGATCATTCCCGGAGACATTTTTGCATACCGCAATGTAGCACCTGTTTTACAACAGCTTGAATCACCCGGTACCCAGGATATTTCAGTAAATGACTGCTTCAAACCGGTCTCCAGATACTGGGACAGAATAAACAGACCCGAGCAACTTATAACATCATTACCGGAGGTGATGAGAGTTCTTGTTTCACCATCCGATACAGGTGCTGTTACCCTGGCTTTACCACAGGACGTACAAACAGAAGCTTTTGATTTCCCGGAAGAGCTGTTCCGTAAAAGAGTATGGAAAATTCCACGGCCAAGGCCTGATGAAATGCTCTTAAAAGAGGCTGCCGCTATAATAAAGGCTTCAAAAAATCCCGTTATTATAGCCGGGGGCGGAGTTATCTACAGTCAGGCAACAGGGGCCCTTAAAAGCGTTGTTGAACAGACTGGTATTCCTGTTGCTGAGACATTTGCAGGAAAAGGTTCTCTTCCTTACAACCATCCATCGAATCTTGGAGCAGCAGGTGTAACAGGAACTCCCGGTGCAAATGAATTTACTTCGAAAGCTGACCTTATTATTGGTATCGGGACCCGTTATAGCGACTTCACAACTGCATCAAAAACAGCTTTTCAGAATCCTGAAGTAAAGTTTGTCAATATCAATATAGCTGAGTTCGATTCATATAAGCACTCAGCACTCCCTCTGACCTGTGATGCGAAAGCATGCCTCGAAGAGCTTTCTGTATTACTGGAAGGTTACAGGGTGCCGGAGGAATACATTGAGCGCACTGCCGGTTCAAACAAGGAATGGGATGAAAAGGTCAGTGAATTTTTCAGGGTAACCGGTTCACTCCCTGTTTCCCAGGCTGAAGTAATAGGAGCAGTAAGTGAATTTGCAGGCCCTCTCGATGTTGTGCTCTGTGCAGCAGGCAGTCTGCCCGGGGATCTTCACAAACTGTGGCGGACCAGCGATCCGAAGGGTTTTCATCTTGAATACGGATATTCCACCATGGGATATGAATGTGCAGCTGGAATAGGTGCAAAAATGGCCTGCCCCGACCGTGAAATATATGTAATGGTTGGTGATGGAAATTACCTTATGATGAATAATGAGATCGTGACTGCCATTCAGGAGGGTGTTAAATACAATATTATCGTGCTGAATAACAACGGATACGGCAGCATAGGAGCTTTGTCACAGTCAATAGGATCTCAGCGTTTCGGGACAAAATACCGTTACCGCGACAAGAAAACAGGATTATTAAACGGGAATACTCTTCCTGTCGACTTTGCGCAAAACGCACGAAGCCTTGGAGCACATGCCATTGAAGCCAATGATATACCTTCTCTTAAGAAAGCCCTGAAAGAGGCCAAAGAAAATACTGTAACAACAGTGATTACAATTGAAACGGATCTTTACAAGGGAGTACCGGGTTTCGCATGGTGGGAAGTGGCTGTTGCAGAGATCTCTGAAATAGAGACAGTTAAAGAAGCCTATAAAAATTATATCGAAAATAAAAAGAAGCAGAGATACTTCTTATAAAATTTACCGATAATAATAAATGCAATATTATGACAAGAATTCTGAAAAATTATATCAACGGACAATGGTGTGAAAGCAGTGAAGAGAGGTTACGGGATGTAATAAACCCGGCTACCGGCCACTCTTTAGCCAGGGTCCCGGCAGGATCGAAGGAAGATATCGCCTTTGCGGCTGAAAGTGCTCATCGGGCCTGGTGGTCGTGGCGTAATACTCCTGCCTCGCTGCGGGTTCAATACCTTTTCAGGATGAAGCAGATAATAGAAACACATACAGACGAGATCGCTGAAATCTGTACCGGTGAATGCGGCAAGACGTTTGCAGAGTCGAAAGCTGAAATAGTCCGTGCTATCGAAAATATTGAAGTTGCCTGTGGAATACCCAAACTTCTCCAAAGCGATTTTTCCGAGGATATAGCTCCCGGCATAGATGAGTTTTATATACGTCAGCCAATCGGTGTTGGTGCAAGTGTCTCCCCGTTCAACTTCCCTGTAATGATAGCGTTCTGGTTCTTGCCTTATGCTATTGCCTGCGGAAATACATACATTGTAAAGCCTTCGGGGAAAGTTCCTCTTACCATGACACGGATCTTTGAATTATTTGAGGACCTAAACTTACCGGCAGGTGTGTTGAATTTGGTTCACGGAGGGAGAGCAACCGTAGATGCTATCCTGGAAGATCCTCATATCAAGGCAGTTAGTTTTGTCGGATCCACATCAGTTGCAAAATACCTGTATCAAACAGGCACAGCTCATGGAAAACGCGTCCAGGCACTGGGAGGCGCAAAGAACACCGTTGTCATAATGCCTGATGCTGACATAGATACTACAGTTAAGATCATAACCGACAGTGCTTATGGCTGTGCCGGACAAAGATGCCTGGCTGCGGCTATTGTCCTGACAGTTGGTAAAGCCGGCGAAATCTTCACTGAAAAGATTGTCAGGGCTTCAGGAGAAAAAAAGGTGGGAAACGGTATGATCCCGGGGATTGAGATAGGTCCGGTCATAACAAGAGAGAGCAAAGAGCGGATCGAAAAACTTATACAAAAGGGTGTGGATGACGGAGCCACACTGTTACTCGACGGACGAAACATTAAGATTACGGGGTGTGAAGATGGTAACTTCATTGGTCCGACAATATTTGCGAATGTTGACAGCGAAAGTGAAATTTACAATACAGAAATTTTCGGACCGGTTATTATCATAAACAATGTTGATTCGCTCGAAGATGCAATAAAACTGATCAATCAAAGCCGCTATGGCAATGCTGCCAGTATATTTACATCCAGTGGCGCTGCAGCCAGGAAATTCAGGCACGATACAATGGCAGGAAATATCGGTATAAACATTGGTATTGCTGCGCCTATGGCTTTTTTCCCGTTCAGCGGATGGAAAGAGAGTTTCTTCGGGGACCTGCATGGACAATCGATGCATGCCGTGGAGTTTTACACTCAGACAAAGGTGGTTATTGAACGATGGCACGAGGAATGGACAAGAAAATTCTGATAACAACTTATTTAATCTTTTTAAACCTTTACTGATATGATAAGAATAGCCAATGCCCCCTGTTCATGGGGGGTTCTTGAATTTGAACTTGAAGGTAAGGCTGCTGGTTTTGAACAGGTTCTTGACGAGATCAGGGATACAGGATACCAGGGCACTGAACTTGGTGACCGGGGCTTCATGCCGACGGATCCTCCTGAATTAAGGAAAGAACTTGAAAAACGTTCTCTTTCCATGGTTGGCGCATTTGTTCCTGTTTTTCTCAAGGATCCATCCAAACATATCCCCGGTGCTGAAGCTGCCGTGAAGACAGCAAAACTTATGGCCGATGCAGGCTATCCTGACGCTTTCATTGTTCTCGCCGACGATAATGGAAGCGTTGAAGAACGTAAGCTTAATGCAGGCAGAGTTACTCCTTCGATGGGACTAACATCCTATGAATGGAAGATCTTTGCCGCAGGTGCTAACCTGGTCGCCGGTGAAGTGAAGGCAAAAACAGGTTTGCGTACTGTCTTTCATCATCATTGTGCAGGGTATGTGGAAACTCCCGGTGAGATTGATACTCTGCTTGAATTAACAGATCCATTGCTTGTCGGCCTGGTATTGGATATGGGACATTATATGTTTGGTGGAGGCGACCCTCTGGATGCACTGAAAAAACACAGCAAACGTATCTGGCATGTTCATTTTAAAGATTGTCACCCGGGAATTGCTGAAAAATCGAGAAAAGAGAAATGGGACTACTTCAAATCTGTTGGCAACGGCGTTTTCTGCGAACTAGGGAAAGGTTCTGTAGACTTTCCGGCCATCGTGAAAGAGCTTCACCATCAGAGTTATTCCGGATGGATAGTTGTCGAACAGGATGTACTGCCCGGAATGGGAAATCCTAAAGTATGTGCACAACGTAACCGTGATTTTATACGGTCACTTGGTTTATAATTTATTTTATCTAACTGAATAATAATGTTTTGAAATGAAAAGACTGAAAATTGGAGTAATCGGAACAGGGCGGATTGGCAAGGTTCATATTGCAACACTTGTACAAAGCGTCCCTCAGGCAAGTGTAGCAGCAATTGCAGATGTCAATCGCGATCTTGCCTACGAAGTGGCAAAGACATTCGGAATAACTTCGGTTTACGATAACTATATGGATGTTATCAACCATTCTGAAGTTGAAGCTGTGGTTATCTGTTCTCCGACAGATACTCATGCAAGGTATATTGAGGATGTTGCCAGGGCAGGAAAACATATATTCTGCGAAAAACCTGTTGATTTGTCGCTTGAAGTTGTTAAAAATGCCATTAACACGGCACAATCATCAGGTGTTAAACTTATGATAGGATTTAATCGCCGCTTTGATCCTAATTTTTTAAAAATTAAACAGCTCATGGTTGAAGGCAAGATAGGTGCCCCACATATACTGAAGATAACTTCACGCGACCCGGCTCCTCCTCCCGCCGAATACAGTGCGGTGTCAGGCGGCATGTTCATGGATATGACAATACATGATTTTGACATGGCAAGGTACATAGTCGGAAGTGAAGTGACTGAAGTATATGCAAAAGCAGCCGTTCTTGTCGATCCGGAAATAGGAAATGCCGGTGATGTTGACACGGCAATCATCACCCTTACATTTGAAAATGGTGCAATAGGTGTGAT
>DCVC01000182.1:10925-18090 GCA_002328625.1 Bacteroidales bacterium UBA2198 | reverse complement strand
TTACCGCTGAATTTCTTTATGGAGAGGTACCTTGAAGCTTATGCCAACGAAATGAAAATCTTTTGCAATGCAGTAATTAATGATCTGCCGCTTCCTGTTGACGGAAATGACGGATTAATGTCGATCGCCATCGCAATGGCAGCAAAAAAATCATATTTCGAAAATCGTCCTGTAAAATTGAATGAGATCATTTAAACTCACAGGGCTGAATTTCTGTTTGTTTTCTTTAATACCTGACAGTTAAAGAAAAAATAAAATCCCCCGGAGTATTTATATCCGGGGGATTTAAACTGTCTTATATTTCAGTTATCAGAACTTTAATGCAACGCCAAGGTTCAGATAAGCAATGCCATATCCCAGTTCAGCCATTGCGGCAAAAGTTTCGCTGAAATAATATCTTGCACCAACAAACCAGGACCAGGCAACTCCACCGGCCGAATAGGAATAATCCCAGCCTGGTACAGCGTTTCCGAATTCCTTGGAAGATGCAACATTATAGCCAAGTAACAGACCTGTGTACGTGTCAAGTTTGTTAACCAGAGGATAATGAAAGTTGCCTCTTACTCCAATAATAATATTTGAATATTTCCAACCCCAATCCAAATATTCATACTTATAGGATGAGTATCCAAGGTAAGGCCCAACACCTATTACTCCTTTTTCGAGTATATTATCAACTACCCCGAATTCAAGTGAAGCTGAAACGGGTGGTACCTGGCTTTTATAATAGGTACCGGAATACAAAGTAGATCCCAGGCCAATGCCAAGATTAAGAGCCTTATCTCCCTTTTCGAAAGTCGGATCCTGTGCTGCCAATTGTGCCATAATAAAAAAAGCACCTAACAATAATGCGGAAATCTTTTTCATAGTTTTAGAATTAAAATGTTAATAATACAATAAACAATATTATTTTGTTTTTGTTCGATAGGATAGTTGTTTCCCCAGTACTTTATTAATGCCAGATTTTTACTGGTACTGAATATGCGGGTGAATTGAACTATAAATTTACGAAAAAAAACGATTTTTCCAAATTCAGTTGAAGATCATAAACATCACAGCTGCCATGGAGGCACCGAGCAATGGTCCCAAAACAGGTACCCACGAATAACTCCAGTCACTGTCACGCTTGTTCGGGATTGGAAGAAAGAAATGCATAATACGTGGACCCAGATCACGGGCAGGGTTAATGGCATACCCTGTCGGACCGCCAAGGGAAAGCCCTAAACCAAGTACAACAAGGGCTACCGGCAGTGCATTTAAAGCACCAAGGCCAACCTCAGGCTCAGCCATATAGAGAACAGCCAGGGCAAGAACGTATGTACCCACAATTTCAGTAATAACATTATACCAGTAGCTTCTGATGTTGGGCGCAGTACAGAAGACTGCCAGCTTTGAATTACCGTCTTCCGTGGCATCAAAATGCTTCTTGTAGGCCAGCCAGACGAGAGCTGCACCAAACATAGCACCCAGCAGCTGTGCACAAACATAAACCGGCATCAGTGATAACGAGAATTTATGCGCTATTACTAGAGCAAGAGTAACTGCAGGATTAAGATGCGCCCCACTATGCGGAGCTGCAATAAGAACACCGGTAAAGACTCCGACGGCCCACCCGAAGGTTATTACTATCCAGCCGCTGTTATTTCCTTTAGTCTTGTTTAAAAGGACGTTAGATACAACACCGCCTCCGAATACAATAATCATTGCGGTGCCAAAGAATTCTGCAAAAAAAGGACTCATTTTATTTATGGTATATGGTTTAATACTTATTGTTTACAGGTTGTGTTTATTTCCGGTTGTGATTATTCTGAGGAAGCCCATGTTTCTGCTGCTTTAACAGCTCTCTGCCATCCCTTTAAAAGTGTTCCGGCTTCTTTGGTAGTTATCTGCGGGGAAAATATCCTGTCGAGCTGCCATTGCTTTTTTATCTCATCCATACTGCTCCAGTATCCGACAGCAAGTCCGGCCAAATAGGCTGCTCCCAGAGCTGTTGTTTCAGTTATTTTGGGACGAACAACATTTGTCTGAAGCAGATCGGACTGAAATTGCATGAGATTGTCGTTTACTGTTGCTCCGCCATCAACGCGTAATTCCTGAATATGTATCCCGGAATCATTCTGCATAGCAAGGAGAACTTCAAGTGTCTGAAAAGCAATACTATCGAGTGCAGCCCTTGCAATATGTGCAGATGTTGTACCACGGGTGATCCCAACCATTGTACCGCGTGCGTGCTGATTCCAGTGTGGTGCCCCCAATCCTGCAAATGCCGGAACAAAAAAGACTCCTTCACAGGTATTTACACTCGCAGCAAGCTTTTCAATATCTCCCGATTTTGCTATTATTCCAAGTCCGTCGCGCAGCCATTGTACAACGGCACCCGCTATAAAGATACTCCCTTCGAGAGCATAATGTGTTTCGCTTCCTATTTTCCATCCTACAGTTGTGAGAAGTCTGCTTTTCGATTCAAGTGGTTTGCTTCCTATATTCATCATCATGAAACAACCGGTCCCATATGTGTTTTTGACCATACCGGGTTCCGTGCACATCTGACCGAACAGAGCAGCCTGCTGGTCCCCTCCTATCCCGGCAACAGGTATCTCAGACGAAAAATGCCCTGCTGTATGCCCATAAATCTCGCTTGATGACCTGACTTCCGGTAAAATATCCGGTGGAATCTCAAACAGCTTAAGCAGATCCTCATCCCATTTAAGAGAATGTATGTTGAACAACATAGTACGTGAAGCATTTGATACATCAGTAATATGCAGCTTCCCTCCTGTAAGATTCCAGATGAGCCATGTATCAACCGTCCCGAATGCCAGTTGGCCTTTTTCAGCCATCTCTCTTGCACCTTCTACATTATCAAGGATCCACTTTACTTTTGTAGCAGAAAAGTATGCATCAATTATCAGCCCTGTTCTTTCGAGGATTCTTCGGCTGTGTCCCTCTTCCTTCAGCTGATCACAGTGTCCTGCTGTTCTCCTGTCCTGCCACACTATTGCATTGTGGATCGGTCTGCCGGTCTTCCTGTCCCATACAACTGTTGTTTCACGCTGATTGGTTATCCCGATAGCGGCTATATCCGTGCTTCTGAGTCCTGCTTTGGCAATGGCTTCCACAGCAACTCCGACTTGTGTTGACCAGATCTCCTCAGGATCATGTTCCACCCAGCCCGGCCTGGGGAAATGCTGTCTGAACTCCTTTTGTGCACTTGCAACAGGGATCCCGTTATGATCAAAAACAATTGCACGGGAACTGGTCGTTCCCTGGTCTAAAGCTAATATAAAATGATCCATATTTCTCTTATATTAATAAGTTACAATCGAATTACAGATAATTTACGGCAAGTTTCTTGTATTCTGCAACCTGCAAACGCTGCCAATCTTCGTCATATCCAAATTCAGAAGCCATTATTTCAGCTACCTCAGGGGCTATTGTCATACTTGCCCTTACATCAAGGAAAAGTGCCCGCGTCCTTCTTGCCAGCATATCTTCAATCGTTAGCGGTATCTCGTTCCTGCAGATCCAGACTATTTCAGCTCTTGTATAAGGAAGCTTCTCATGCAGACTTTTACCTAGCTCAGGCTGCTGCTCTATCATCCTTTCAATTTCAGCTGCATTATCTCCATAGACCTTAAACCTGTCAGATTTTAAAGATGCAACTCCTGTATAAAAAGGGAAATTCACGGTAATACATTTTCTGTATTCGAGTACTCCGGTTTTTATAGCCTTATTAATGGTCTCCTCAGCCATTCTTCGATATGAGGTCCATTTGCCTCCAATTACAGAAAAAAGACCTGACCGGGAAATAATTATTTTATGCCTGCGGGAAACTTCTTTTGTAGCTGAAGGATTACCGGGATTGGCAGCCAATGGCCTTAATCCTGCGAAAATGCACAGGACATCCTCACGCCCTGGCAGTATGGTGAGATATTTTCCTGCAGTATTGAGGATAAAGTTGATCTCCTCGTCTAGAGCTCTTGGCTCAAGTGAAATATTGTCGAGAGGTGTATCGGTGGTCCCGACAACTACATTACCATACCATGGAATTGCAAAAAGGACCCTTCCGTCATCTGTCCTGGGGATCATGATGGCTGAATTGCTCTGAAGGAAAGAGCTATCGAGAACAATATGCACACCCTGGCTTGGCCTGATCGTCGGCCTGGAGTCAGGTTCATCCATCCTATGTATTTCGTCGGTAAAAACTCCTGTGGCATTAATTACCAGCCTGGAATGAATTTCATATTCAGTTCCCGATTCTTCATCCTTTGCCCTTACACCAATGATCCTTCTCTTTTCATCTTTCAAAAGAGCGTTGACTCTGAAATAATTAATTATAGTGCCTCCTTTTTCTGTCGCTGCCATGGCAAGAGCAATTGCCATTCTTGAGTCGTCAAACTGACCATCGTGATAAACAATTCCTCCCTTCAACCCTTCAGGCTTAAGCAGGGGCAGCCTGTCAATTGTCCCGTAACGGTTGACAAAGTATGATTTTCCCATGCTTAACCTCCCGGCCAGCACATCATAAAACTTAAGTCCGACGGTATATAGTATTACATCCCACCATGTATAAACAGGAACAATAAATTCCTGGTTTGCAGTGAGATGAGGAGCATTCTTAAGCATACGTCCACGTTCGTGAAGCGCTTCGGTTACCAGAAGAATGTCACCCTGTGCAAGATAACGCACTCCCCCATGAACCAATTTTGTACTTCTCGATGATGTCCCTTTTGCCAAATCTGACTGTTCAAGCAAAAGTGTTTTGTATCCTCTTGTAACCGCATCAACAGCAATTCCCAGTCCGGTAGCGCCTCCTCCGATAATGATTATATCCCACGGAGTTGTCAGATTACTCTGCAAATCACGGATTAAAGATTTTCTGTTCATTGAATTCTCTGCAAATTCTAAAAGGTACTAATGTTACAAAGAATATTTCAGAGTACAATTAAAAACAGAGTGAAAATGTAATTGTTTTATCGTGGGATGTAATCAATTTGATGCCATCCTGATCAGTAAAACTTCAGACAGGCCGGGGCAGCAACCTTAAACTGCTTTGCAGGTTCTGATGGAAGCCCTGTTTTTTTTTCTATTTTAAAGACAGAGATTTCATTTGATTTCTGGTTGCCAACAAGCAAATATCGCCCGGACGGATCGATTACAAAATTCCTTGGCCAGTCACCCCCGCATGATGTATGACCTGCCAGGCTTAACAACCCTTCATTGTCAATACTGTAAGTAACAATCGTGTTCTCTCCCCTGTTGGAACCATAAAGAAATTTGCCATCCCTTCCAAGGTGAATATCCGCACAATAATTATTTCCGTTAAATCCTTCTTTAACAGTTGGTAAAGTTTGTAATAGCTGCAGTCCATTCTTTCCATTAACACTGAAAACCATCATTGTTGAACCTTGTTCATTTATAACATATAGTCTTGATCCTTCAGCATTAAAAGCAAAATGACGCGGGCCTGATCCTTTCGGAAGTATTGTAGTTCCTTTATCGGTTAGCTTAAACTTTCCGGTGGTAATATTGAAATGGTAAGTCAGAATTCTGTCAAGTCCCAGATCGGTCACATATACATTTTTGCCTTTCGGGTCAGCAAGGATCATATGAGCATGAGAACGATCGGGTTCCTCCTTTAAATATAAAATTGTATCTGATATCATTTCAGGGATCCCCTCATTATCGAGCCGGACAGCCGCTATCGACCCGTTTGGATAATTTGCGACAAACAAGTATCCGCTGTCGGGTGACATTGAAATATAACATGGCCCTGCATACGGGATCAGTATCTCATTCTTTTTTTCAAATGAAACATTTTCGGGGTCATATTTCAGGGTAGTGAGTCCCCCGCCAAAGAGCCCTTTGAACTCCATTACTTCATTTAAGACATAAAGGAGTCTGCTTCCGGCGGAATAACAGAAATAGGCCGGGTCAGGCCCTGCATCTATTTCTGCGATCAGTTCAAGATTGCCGGTCTTTTTATCAAATTCAAAAACCGACAATCCCTTCTGTCCGGGTTTGGTAAATCCCCCTACGAAGAGTCTTGAAGATTCTCTGCAGCTCTGAAGTGATAAAACAAGGATCGTCAGGATGGTGAAAATGAAATTCAGGTATCGTTTCATAATACTGTCATGTTTATTTAAAACTCGGGTATTAACTGATCAGAGTCCGTAAATATGCTCATTTCTTATTCTTCTTCAGCTTTTTATCCAGTTCATTAAGTGTAAACCTGACACTTAAAATATAAGGTTGTTTATCTTTTTCCCAATGACCGTAGGTTGTTACCACAAAGGTGCCGTCGGGCAATAGTTCAACACCCGGATAACAGCAATCCCAACTGTGAATATTATCTTTGAACCTTATCCTGTATTGGCCTTCTTTACCTTTTAAGAGGTCCTCCCATGATCCTACCCACCCTGCCCAGTCACCTTCGGTCGGGCTTCCCTTTCCAGTCACAACAGCTACCTCATTCAGGTTAACCTCACCGCTTTCTTTTGCAAGCCCGGTCAGGTCTTTGCTGAAGTTCATAGGACTTCTATCTCTGAATACAACCAGCAGACGACCGTCGGGTGCATATCTAAGGACATGCCTGTCGCCATTCAGCTCATTCGGTAAAGGTCTGGGACTACTCCATGTCTCTCCCTCATTATCCGAAAATATTATCTGGGAGTTTTGCCTTCTTGAGTTTTCACGTAAAAGAACCGCAAGCTTCTTTCCGTCGGGAGACCTTATAATTCCCGGTTCGCACAGGTTCATATCTCTTCTGCTCATGATTGCTTCCGGGTGAGACCATGTTAATCCTCCGTCGTACGACAATGATTTGTAAAGAGTAAAAAGTATCTGGTCGTTGGTTTTCCTGTCTTCAGCATATTTCTCCTGCCCGTCAGAAGTCATGAAACGCATATCATCATGGAACAAAGCCATATAATGCCCATTCCCTGTTTTCAGCTGCACTACCGAGGCCATCAAAACAATCCCTCCCCAGTCACCTGCTTTCTTGAGCTCACTCCAGGTATTACCGTCATCTTCAGAAAGGGCAATCCTGGCAGGATAGAGACCGGAAAAGACAATAAGTCTTTTTTTACCTTCAGTGTTCGTAATCCTGTGAATTGTAGGGACTTCAAGGGATGTTGCCCAGCTTTCCGGAACCGGTATCCTCTCG
>DCVC01000182.1:10377-10812 GCA_002328625.1 Bacteroidales bacterium UBA2198 | reverse complement strand
ATCGAGGTCGATAATGGGTATAGTGAGGTAGGGAGTGTCGTTCTTATTCTGAGAAAAACAACTGCCACATAATATCATCAAAAATATCAATAATGTATATCTCTTCATTGTGCTTTGTTTATTAACCTGTCTGTTTATCCTTATCCTGTTTTTTTTAAACCCTTCCCCAATCCCTTTCCTTTTTTCAAATAAAAGTGGCGGGGGATTAGTTCAGGAGTAAAGAAGCAGAAACATTGATCAAGACTTCAATAAAAAAGAGGCTGATCTTACAGCCTCTCCGGTTAATTCTTATGCTTCAAAGCTATCGCATTCGCGATATGCCTGGATAACCCGGGCTTCTCCTTCCTTTGAGCGGTTGCTTATACCATGCTCCATACAGATAACTCCGTCGTATTTACGGCTGTAAATGTATTTGAAGACATTTTTATAATTGAT
>DCVC01000182.1:0-10331 GCA_002328625.1 Bacteroidales bacterium UBA2198 | reverse complement strand
CTGTTAACGGCCCTGCATATCGCATAAGCCTGCGGTATGCCGGTCAGGAAAAGCCCCGGATGGTTCCTGAGGGTATTTAACGGTTCAAGAACTATTGTTAGTCCGGCAGGCTCAACAACATCGCAGCAGTACCTGAGATTATCAATCACATTTGCAGTCTGATAATCGCGGTGCAGTCTCTCATCGTATCTTCCCGGAACGACCAGAGCCCATTTAACGCCTGTCCGCTTAAACACCTCAACACCCTCTTTCATTTTATTAACAAGCATTTCCCGTGTCTCTGCATTGTTAAGGACAAAAGATGTCACTTTAAAATCAGCATAGAGTACAAACGGGCCCATCTCCATGCCCAGGCGGTTCATCTCACTGGCTATTTTCTCCTGCTCTTCGACAGGCCGGCCCGGCAGTCCGTTATCAAACATCGCCCTGAAGCCCATATCATAACAGAATCTGATGTTATCGATGACCTCTTTCCCGGCATGTTCCCGAAACATCCCGAAACCGGGGGCATACTTGAGCTTGAACGGAGCAATGGTATCCGCTGCTTTTTGCTTTCCTTTAACTTTCTGGGAACCGAGAAAGGCAGGTGTTGCAAGAATTGCAGCACCTGTCGTTGTGGCTTTTTTTATAAAGTCTCTTCTCGAATTGATCATTTTAATTTAATGTGAATTATGATACCCTTAATTTCTGGTTCTTGTTGCTCCGGGTACCGGAGGAACATAAGCAAGACCTGCTACCGGAACTTCCTTGGGAATATCAACCGGGCCAAAAGCAAATACAGTCGGACCAAGTTTCATATCGGAGTTCATCATCTCCTCATATGTAACCTCTTTGCCTGTATATGATGAGACACGTCCCATAATTGCAATCAGAGTTGAAATGGCTGTATTTTCAGCTTCATTGATCGGTTTCCCTGTGCGGATGGCAGTTACCAGATCAATATGCTCCTGGACATAAGGACGTATTTTTGACCTGTCAACTTTACCTTCAGCATCTGTAACGTAAGGATATTTCCATATTTCGTTACCGGCAAGATCCCAGATGGTACTCTGGCAGTTGGTTGCTCCTTTTGTTCCCTGAAGTCTTTCAGAAACATTGTTTGCACAACCGTTTATCTGCCGGCACATACTGTGGAAATGTCTGCCATCTTCAAATTCAAAATCAACACTGAAATTATCGAACTGATCACCTGTAACACGTCNNTCAACTATATGGTCACCTGAGAGCCAGCACCAGTTAACCCAGTCGCGAATCATGTATTCCATCTCAGACCACATTGGATTGGGATCGCGGTGCCACAACTTGCCGCCGTTCCACCAGATGTTCCCACCGACAATATCTCCTATCAGACCCTGCTGTACCTGCTGCCAGGCGGCAACATAGTCCAGCTGATGACGCCTCTGTGTTCCTGTCACAACTGAGAGTTCCATCCCTTTGGCTTTTTCGGCAGTCGCCATGATCGATCTTGCACCGACAGGATCAACACAAACCGGCTTTTCCATGAACACATGCTTGCGGGCTGACACGGCTGCTGCAAAATGTTCGGGACGGAAGAATGGCGGAGTGGCAGTAATAATCAGATCCACACCCGCATCAATCACTTTCTGATATGCATCAAACCCCGAAAAGCACATCTCTTCAGGAACTATAACTTGCTTTTCCTTCTCCAGTCTCGCTTTGCACTGATCAACCCTGTCCTTGAGAATATCACCAAGTGCCACAATCTGAAGATTGGGACCCGCGTTGAGGAAATCAATTGCAGCACCACTGCCGCGGCCTCCGCAGCCTATTACGCCCGCTTTTAAAACCGGTCCGTCAGGAGCCGTTTCCAGCATTAAAGGCACTTCCACTACTTTCTTTTTTGCTTCACGGGCACAACTGGTTATGATTGCCGGAGCAACAACACCTGCTACTCCAACCGTTGCAGCTTTACCCAGAAAATTACGTCTTGAGATACTAGATTTTTTCATATTAGATTGGATTTATGAGAACTTAAAAACCGGAATTCAATGTTACAGATTGTAACCAAATGTAAATATATGGATTTTAATAACAAAACTATCAGCATATTTTAATATTTTTTAACTATCAACAGGTAAGTTTATCAAAGGAATACCAGGCGTTTAACAAAGTATCACATAGAAATCCAAAAATGTAATTAAATTTGAGGAACGTTTGAAATTAACAACCACGATGACCCAAAAAATGACCTGCTGAATTATTAATGCGGTGAATTTGTTTACTAATGACTTAAGGATGGTATTCCTCAAAGACAAAATATATTTCATCATCATTGTTCTTACTCTTTACAGTTGCAGCAATAACCCTGATGGTAATATAACTAATGCAGGAAGGATCCCTGTTATCAACCCCGATTATTCTGAGATTACAGTACCCCCAAATATAGCACCTCTTAACTTCACCGTAAAAGAAGAGGGGTCTGCTTATTTTGTAAGATTCTCCACTGCTTCCGGAACCGAAATCCATACTTCCTCATGGAAAGGTATCATAAGAATCCCCCGGAAGAAATGGAAGAAAATGCTGGAGATAAACATAGGCAGGGAATTTACCGTTGACATTTATGTCAGGAATAAAAACAGGGATTGGTTAAAATTTAAAAGCTTCACCAACCGGATAGCTTCAGAGCCGGCAGATCCCTATCTGTCGTACCGGTTGCTTTACCCCGGCTATGAAAGCTGGAGAGATCTCAGCATAAAACAGAGATGTCTTGCGGATTTCAGGGAAAAGCCGGTAATTGAAAATACTCTCGTTGAGGAGAATTGCATCAACTGCCACTCATTTAATAACGGGCGGTCAGATGATTTTCTGTTTCACATGAGAGGCAGTATGGGAGGCACTTATTTTTACTCAACAGGGAAACTTACAAAAACCAACCTGAAAACTGAAGAGATGAAAAACGGAGCCATCTATCCGCGATGGCACCCTTCAGGTAAATTTGTTGCCTTCTCTTCGAACAAGATCGTCCAGCGCTTTCATTCAGCTGATAACAAGAAAGTTGAGGTAAGCGACCTCGAATCATCGCTTGTTCTTTATGACATCATTAAGAATGAAATGATAAATGTTGAACTTGAGGATAAGGAAAAATATATGGACACTTACCCCGAATGGTCGCCCGACGGCAGGTACATCTATTTTTGCAGGGCTCAGCAGATCGGGGAGGTGTACGACTACAGGGAAATAAGGTACAACCTTTACAGGGCAACTTTCGACCAGGAAGAAAAAATATTCGAAAACGAAGAATTGGTTTTTGACGCAGATCAGATTAACAAGAGTGTCTCTTTTCCGAGAATTTCACCCGACGGAAGATATCTTGTTGTAACCCTTGCTGATTACGGTTGCTTCCCTATATGGCACAAGGAAGCTGATCTGTGGTTAATCGATATGGAGACTTTCAAAGCTGCCCCGCTTGAGCTGAACAGCGATTTTGCAGATAGTTACCATTCATGGTCGTCGAATGGCAGATGGCTCGTGTTCAGCAGCAAAAGGACCGACGGACTTACTGCCAGACCCTATATGGCTTTTATTGGCAGTGACGGAAACTCACATAAACCATTTGTTGTTCCTCAGAAAGATCCTGAATTTTATGGGCGATTCCTGAAGAGTTACAACATTCCCGAGTTCTCCGGCTTTAAGATCAAGCTGAATCCCGGTAAAATCAGGAGGGCTGCTGCCACAGATGCTTTGCAGGCCAAATGGTCCGGAATCTGAAATAACAAGTTTTTTCGCAGATCATAATGAATAAGGTCAAACATGCAAACAGGTTCCTGTCATTCTATTTCCCTTATCTCCTGTTTTTTCTTTGTACATTTGTCTGGTTTGGCTTCTTTGCCGAACATATAAGTCTTTACCAGGAAAAATCCTCGCTATTTGTTTTTTCTGGCGAATATCTTTTCCTGCATCTCCGGCAACCGGGCGGATTCTTAATATATCTCGGAAAATTCTTCTCCGCTTTTTTCTTTTTCCCCCTTGCAGGTTCATTGATAATCTCAATAACACTCTGCTTTATAGTATATTTTGTTTCCGCTATTATTGGTTTGCTGAGTAACCGCAGTTCTGTATTTATCCCTCTATTGACAGGAGCAGCTTTCTTCTTCCTGCAATCAAATTATCAGTACCTTTTTTATAACAGCCTTGCCTTGCTGCTTCAACTTGCGATATTCTGCCTGACTGCCAGATATCTGAAATGCTGGCTGCCGGTAGTTTTTTTTCCTGCCTGGTATTTTCTTACAGGCAGTTTTGCCCTGATTTTTTTCATTATGTATGCTCTTTACCTAATCATATATATAAAAGGCAGGAGCTGGATGAAGGTTATTTCACTTACAGGGTTGGTCACGTTGGCAATCCTTATCTCAAAAGAGTTATTATTCTTTCATCCCGTAAGAACTCTCCTGGTATATCCTTTTTCACTTAATGATATCGGAGGTCAGTTTAAGTTGTTCATCCCTCTTGTTCTATTTATCTCCTCACTGCCTTTTATATCCAAAATTAATTTACGATTCCCTCTATCATTCAGAAAGCATGAAAATGTCTTTAAAACAATTGCTCTGTTTTTCCCAATCATTATACTATTAATCATTGCTTTACTTCGCTACGACAAGAAAACCAGGCAATATTTCATTGTTGAAAAACTGTTTTATCAGGGAAGGTATGATGATGTGATAGAATACAATATCAAAAATCCGTCAAATAATATTCTGACGATTTTCCTCAATAATATTGCGCTTTGTGAAACGGGGAAACTTAACGATATGCTTTTCCATTTTCGCCAAAGTCCTGACGGGCAGACACTTTTTCTGAAATGGGAAATGGTTGGAGAGATCCTTAAGCGCGGAGGTTATTTCTATTATGCAACAGGGATGATCAATGAGGCACAAAGGTGGGCCTTCGAGAATATGGTAATAAGAGGCCATTCACCCGAAGGACTGAAAATGCTGATAAAAACTGAATTGATAAATGGTAATTACCAGATGGCATCAAAGTATATCAATGTCCTGAAAAGAACAATCTTTTACAGAGACGAAGCAGTGATGTTTGAGAAGTTATTGTTTGATGATCAGGCAGTTGACGCTCATCCCGAACTCGGAGCAAAAAGAAAGGAGAAAACTGAACACGATTTTTTTTCAATCACCGACGATCCTGTGATTAATATTGAAATAATGCTTACCTCTGATTCATTGAACCGTAAAGCTTTTGATTATAAGATGGCATATCATCTGCTTAGAAAAGCCTATCCTGAAATATTGAGTGAGATACCAAAGCTTGAAAATTTCGGATATGATAAGATACCTGCCCATCTCGATGAAGCGCTGGTAGCATACAGGATACTAAAACTGGGACCCCTGCCGGATCAGCCAATGATGCAGGGCGACAAACAAACAGAATTCAGATTCACGCAGTTTCTCAAGACCTTCCAGATCTATGGCAACAATTTGCAGAGTGCAGAGCCCGCATTGCGACAAAAATTCGGAAAGACTTTCTGGTACTGGGCATTCTATAAATAGGTGACAGTGGTGTTGGTGGCTGGGGAACTAAATATTGTAACAATGATGGTTGTAGAGCGTTGCATGCAACGCTCTACAAATATTATTTAATATTTTTATGATTATTTTTATATTTATGACCCTAAAACGAATTATCCTATGAAATCAAGAATCCTCATAACCCTTTCATTAATGATGTTTCTTCAGTATTACATCTGGGGTTCATGGTATGTGACCATGGGAACCTTTATGAGTGAAATACTGCAATCGACAGGCATACAGATCGGCGCAGCCTACAGCGCCCTGGCCATTGCCACAATGATCTCGCCCTTCTTCATTGGCATGGTGGCCGACAGGTTCTTTGCAGCACAGCGTCTTATGGGAGTGCTGCATATCATTGGAGGCGTTCTGCTCTTCCTGGCCTCGAGGATTGAAAGCAATGCCCCTTTTTACTGGGTGATCCTCCTTTATTCACTTGCTTATATGCCTACAATAGCCCTTTCGAATGCCGTTGCCTTCAGGCAAATGAGCGATCCCGGTAAACAATTTCCCCTGGTCAGGGTTTTTGGTACTGTCGGCTGGGTGATAGCCGGGTTCATGATCGCACTGCTGGGAATTGAGAAAACACCTATGACATTCTATATGGCTGCCGTCGTTTCGATCGCACTGGGACTCTACAGTTTTACCCTTCCCGATACTCCGCCGCAGGCCAAAACACCATCAACAGCCAAATCAGTTCTGGGTATCGATGCATTTATCCTGTTCAAGGATAAGCCTTATCTGATATTTTTCATTGCCGCAATATTCGTATGTATTCCGCTTTCATTTTACTTCGGCTTTGCCAACCTGTTCCTTAACCAGGCCGGCATGCAGAATGCTGCAGGAAAGATGGTTATGGGACAGATCTCTGAAGCCCTGTTCATTCTTGCCATTCCTTTGCTCTTTAACAGGATAGGTGTGAAGAAGATGCTGCTTATAGGCATGACGGCATGGATAATGCGTTATCTCTTTTTTGCTTTCGGTAATATGGGACCAAATGTCTGGATGCTCTATACAGGAATTATCCTTCATGGCGTTTGCTACGATTTCTTTTTTGTCACCGGATATATGTATACCGAAAAGAAATCAAATGAAAGGATCAAGAATGCAGCTCAGGGACTTTTCACTTTTGTAACATACGGGCTCGGCATGTTCATCGGCACCTGGTTCTCAGGGTTCGTCACAACTTATTATACCGTCGACGGAGCCTATCAATGGAGGTCGATCTGGTTCATACCTGCCTATATTGCAGTGGCAGTATTGATTTGCTTCATCTTCTTCTTCAGGGAGAAAAAGCAGATTGAGATAGCGAAGTGAGAAAACAAGAGGCCGGTCATTCGTGACCGGCCTCTTTCTGAAATCAATCCAGTTTATTATTTACGGGTTATCTGTTAATTGTACCCTGGATTCTGCTGCAATTGAGGTGCTTTGTTCATCTCATCGCGTGTGAGTGGTACCCAGTAGAACTTGTTGTTAGCCCATGATCTTGCATCAGGCATGGCAGCAAGATCAAGAAACCATTCAAAGTTGCCATTGGTAAACTCCTTGATCTTTATTTCATAAACATTCTCAATAACCTGTGGAGCTGTCATCCAGCGGCGCATATCATACCACTGGTGCCCTTCGGCAAAGTGTTCGATATATCTTTCATGGCGTACCCATTGTCTTGCCTGATCCTGGTCGGCTGTAACACGGTCGGGAAGACCTGCACGGTTTCTTACCCTGTTAAGGGCATCGAGTCCGTTCTGCAGATCGGCGCCACCCAGTTCAATACAGGCTTCGGCATAGTTCAGCAATATTTCGGCAAAGCGAAACTCAACCCAGGTATTGGTGTTATAAAAATATTGGCCAACTGTAGCCGGGTCCATGAATTTTTTAAGGTAGTATCCGTTTTTGGTCCCGTTCCACGATTCAATTAGCCCCTGCCTTGTATCAATGCCTTGAATTTTCAAAGTACCGTCATCATTATAGAAGTGCCCGGTCTGAACCTTATTAAAGGGATCAAATGCTGCTGCATCCGACGGACGGGCCTGCCACGGAGCACCATGGAACAGTACGGTTCCATAAAAACGTGGTTCACGGCCATAATAAGGGTTCCTGTCAGGTTCTGCAGCCAGCTGTGCGGCAGTAGCTGTCCGCAATACCTGGTTGCCCGGATTATATTTATCCCAGATAAAAGGAGTACCGTCAGCCATCTCATATTTTCTTACAGCCGGTTCGGTGGGATTATTATTACCCCAGTTGTGATAACCATTGGGACCATACCATATATTTGCCCTGAATACGTTACCGCCTGTCAGCGGGAATTGTATTCCCCATATTGTCTCCCTGTTCCAGGCACCTTTCTGGTTAAAGATACTGAAATAGGTATTTGAAATGGTTGTTACATCAGCACCTGTAAGAGGAGAAGGAGGATCATCCATTGCTCCAACCAGCTCATAAGTACCGTATGTTCCATCTATTACAGCCTTGGCAGCATCTCTTGCTGCGGTCCATCGTGCGGCCTGTGTTCCGGAAGTGAAAGATACAAGGGCATTTGATGCCTCATAGCCCCCGTTTACCAGCGGGCTGGCACAGAAAAGAAGGACTCTTGATTTCAGGGCAGCAGCAGCGCCGCGTGTTGCGCGTCCCTGCTCCATCGATGCTGGCAGATTGGTTATTGCAGCATCAGCATCCGAAAGCACCTGATCAAGAGTTTGCTGTAAGGTTGATCTGGTTATTGTAAGGAAATCCTGACCAAGCTGATAAGGCTGTGTAGTAATGACAGCACCACCGTAATTCATCAGTATCATGCCGTACATATAAGCCCTTATAAAATGTGCTTCTCCCTTAATACGGGTCTTTAAAGCTTCCTCGGGCCCTGGTGTAGTTGGAACATTATCAATATTTGCAAGGATCGCATTAAGATTCTGGATGTTTGCGTAGATATTGTTCCATCGCAGATACCCGCCAAGTCCGTCATGTACAAAAATGCCAAGCTGATCGGGGCTCATTGTCCCTTTCAGATGGACATAGTTTGCAGGCCTGTGAATACACAAAGTCTGATCGGTACCCGATGAAAGGAGGTCCTCGCGTGCACCAAGGATACCATTATTTGTGTTACCCCCCATCCTGTCGTAGCATTTACCCAGGTAAGCCTTTACAACATTTATGTCCGAGAAAACCACCTTCTCGTTAAATGAACTAACCGGATCCTGGTCGAGAACATCGGTGCACGAAGTTGCTGCAAACAACAGAACCGCTATCGAGATTATATAACTCAGTAATTTTTTCATATTCGATTATTTAAGAATTTCTAATCAGTTAAAACGAAATGTTTGCACCGAAAGCAAGAGTTTTCATGATAGGATAAACCCCGGCACCATTACTCTCAGGATCAAACTTCTTTGTTGCAGTATAAAGCAATGCAAGGTTGTTCCCTGAAAAATAGACACTTGCCTTTGAGATCCCAATCCCTTTGTATATCTGTGAAGGGATATTGTAAGTAATCACGAGGTTCTTGAGACGGGTATAGGCTGTATTGTCAAGCCAGTATGTGTTCATATTGACTGCATGAGCCCAGTAGAAGTCATTACGGTTGAATGCCCTTGCGATATCGGTGTTGGTGTTGGTGGGCGTCCAGCGGTTTTCATAGGTCCATTGATAATAGTTTCCTGCTTCACCACGTCTTTCATCATAGTGATTGAACTTATAGAATTTGCCCTGTCCCTGGATAAGGACTGATAATGTGAAATTCTTCCATGTTGCATCAAGATTAGCACCGTAAAAAACCTGTGGTACGTCAACTTCGTCAATAAGAACCCTGTCGTTACCGTCAATCTTGCCGTCGCCCGAAACATCTTCAAATATTACATCGCCCGGTTTGGCATTTGCCCAGCGAGGGTAATTAGGAACCCCGTTAACTGTGTATGTCTCGTCAGCAAAAATACCGATCGCTCTGTACATAAGCCATGCATTAAATGGATGGCCCGTTTCCCTCTGCCATTCAACTGCCCGTTGCGGCTCATCCTTGAAAACAACTTCGTTATGGTTATAGCCGTAATTGAGTGTAAAGTCAATACGAAGGTCGGATGTTATGTTCTTATGAACACCTGCATCAATTTCAAAACCCCTGTTATCAACTCTTGCAATATTCTCACTCGGCAGGGAGAGACCCGTGAAATTTGGTACTGATGCATCCCTTGGTGCAAGAATATCTCTCCTTATATTATAAAAATATTCAAAATTAAGATGGAAGAGGTCTTTCAGTAGTTTCGACTCAAATCCAACGTTATAGGTTGTCTGGGTCTCCCATGTAATATTCGGGTTGGCAACCACCGGAGGTCCCACAGCGGTTTCAATCGAAGTACCTGTTCCGAACAACATTCCCGACGACAGGCCAAAGCTGTTCATGTACTGAAAAGGATCACCCGGGTCCATACCCATCATTCCGTATGATGCTCTCAGCTTGAAATAATTGATATAAGGAATGTTGTTTTTCCAGAATCCTTCTTCCGAAGCACGCCATCCTACCATAAACCCGGGGAAATAACCCCAGCGTCTGTCGGGTGGGAATTTAAGCGAGCCATCGGCGCGGAACAGTATCTCAGCAAGATATTTTCCCCTGTAGTCGTATGTTGCACGTCCGATATATGATTTGCGTGCATAAATAGACATTTGTCCGCTCGTGTTTTTATTCTGGTCACCGCCTGCATCCATAGTTTGTATCAGTGTTGAAATGTAGAACTGGCGGAACCCGTAATAGGCATTATAATTATTTGCGAATTGTTCGAAACCGCCATACAGGAATAT